>JAABSQ010000616.1 GCA_011390315.1 Desulfobacteraceae bacterium | reverse complement strand
TTCCGATCTTCCTTCTGCTGTTCGAGCTGTCCCAGCATGCGGTTGGTCTCTTCCACCTGCCGGACCAGCTCCTGCTCGCGCTCCATCCACCGGGCCTGGGCGATCTTTTCCAGCTCCTCCACCCGGGTGAAGGGCCGTTCGAATTTGCCGCGGGTCCGAAGACTGATCAGGGCCTCGCTGCCGGTGAGCATTTCGCTGCTGTTCAGCAGAAAATTGAGGTTGTCGTTGAACATTCTGGAGATGTTGAATCCCAGAAAGTTCTGGCGGCTGACATAAAAATTGTCGAAGAGAAGGTCCGCGTCCCCGACCAGAAGAATGGTGGCCTGCTGTTTCCCTTCGGACAGATGGCCGGCCCCATCCGGGTTTTCCGAGACCGGCGATTCCGAGGCCTCTTCACCTTCGCTTTCCGTCTCGGGTTTTCCGTCGGGAAAGGCGGATGTAAAGGCGCCGCTGACCTTGACCGCCAGATCATAGGTCTCCGGCGTCGGGGAAAAATCCCGCCGTATCTGCTCAACCCCGAACCGTACCCGAAAGGTTTCGGTGAGCGCCGAGTTGGCGCTGGACTGCACCACCGGTTCGTATTCATAGGCGCTGTCGGCGGCTTTCCGGACTGCGCCGGCCATCGGCATGAGCATCGATTCCAGTCGGGCCGTGATGATGGCCTGGTCGTTGAACGCGCCTTCCTGAAGAGAGATCCAGAGCGGGTTGTCCTCGATCTGGTTGTCCCGGGTGCGAAGCTGGGATATATAATCGAAATCAAGCACCACCTTGTCCATATCCATATCCACCCCCCAGGCGGCGAAAAGCCGGTCCAGAGATCCGGAAGGCTGAGGACCCCCCTGTTGGGCGCTGTCGGTAACGGCAAAGGGGTCGGCGAACACGATCAGGTTTCCGCCGGACAGCACATACTGGTCGACGGCGTATTGAAGCCCTTCGCTCAGGTTCTTGGGATGGATCAGAATCATCAGATCGGTTCCCTCCGGAATGGACTCGGCCGCGGCATCGATCTCTTCCACCCCGTAGGTTTTGCGAAGTTCCTGGACAAACAGCCAGGGTTCGGATCCCTGGGTGGGCCGTCCCATGCCGAAGGCGGGGCCGCCGAAGACCGGCAGGGAGCTGATGATGCCGATTTGCGGCTTGTCCGGGGACTGGACCCGGGCGATCAGCCGGGTCAGGTCGTATTCCAGCTGCTGTTCCCGGGCCGGGTCGAGCATGGGAATGGTCTCTTCCTGGTCGGCGGAAAGGGCCACCAGGCCGAAGTAGACCCGGTCCCCGGTGGGAAGGGCGGCCCCTTCAATGCCGTAGCGCATCGCCCATTCCTCCTCCACCGAATCGGGCTCGGGATTGTAGGTTTCCACAGTGATCTTGCCGTCCCCGGCGTTTTCATACTCGGAGAGAAAATCGGCCACCCGTTTGGCATAGTTTTGAATATGGACCGGAATGTTTTCCACCCCCTGGGAGTAGAAATACTTGATCACCACCTCCCGGTCGAGATCGGAAATGATCTTGTGACTTCCTGAAGACAGGGAATAGAGATTGTCCTCGGTCAGATCCCACCGCAGGTTCACCTGAGAAAAGATCACGTTGATCAAGACCAGGATCACCAGCACCAGGATGAGTCCGCCCGCCGAAAAAAGCGATTTGCTGTTGAATTTGGATGTGGAAGTTGTATCGGACATCGGTAAAGGCCTCCGAATTTAGGTGCTTCGATTCTGAATGATGATGCCGTTGGCGAACAGCATGAAGAAGATCACCGACAGATAATAGATCAGGTCCCGAAGATCGATCACCCCGCGCTGCAGGGACTGGAAATGGGACAGAAAGCTGAGGTTGGCGACGACCTTCAGCAGCCAGCCGGGTGCCCACCCCGAGAAGATTTCGGTGATCGGCGGATACCCGGCGAGAATAAAGAAAAGGCAGATCACCACCGCCAGGATAAAGCTGATGACCTGGCTTCGGGTCATGGCGGAGGTCATGGAGCCTACGCTCAGAAAGGCCCCGGCCAGCAGAAAACTGCCTACATATCCGCAGAATATGGCGCCCGGGTCCGGGTCCCCCAGGTAGTTTACCGTGATGACCATGGGAAAGGTCAGGCTCAAGGCGATGCCGATGAAGATCCAGGCCGCCAGAAATTTTCCCAGAATCGCTTCCCCCACCGTGATCGGGTAAGTGAGGATCAGCTCAATGGTGCCCATCCGCCGCTCCTCGGCCCAGAGCCGCATGGCCACGGCCGGCACCAGAAACATGTAAATCCAGGGGTGCCATTCGAAAAAGGCCCGAAGATCGGCCTGGCCCATTTCGAAAAAATGGCTGATATAAAAGGTGAAAAATCCCAGCAGAAGCAGAAAGATGGCGATAAAGACATAGGCCACGGGAGATCTGAAATATCCCAGAATCTCCCTTTTGAAGATGGCGGTGACGGTATTGGTAAATTCCTTGGTTCTCATAGCTCACCTGATAGATGGTTCAATATGATTCAATGGAGGGTGCGCGGATCACATGGTGATGTTGCGAAAAACCTCGTCCAGGCGCCCCTGTTCCACATACATCGATTTGAGGTCGTATCGGTCCCGGGAAAGGGCGGCCATGATTCGGTCGGCGATCAGGGTTTCCCGGGTTCGGGGCAGTACCCGCACCGACACCTCCGATCTCGACTCATCGATCAGGATGGTGTTTTTAACCCCTTCCACCGATCGCAGGGTGGACATCAGCTTTCCGGAGTCGGTGGGGCCGAATGTGAGGGATACGGCGCCGTGATACGGAGACCGGGTGCGAAGCCCCGCCGGGGTGTCGTCCGCCTGAATTCGGCCCTCGGCGATGATGATGGCCCGGGTGCAGACCGCATCCACCTCGTCCAGAATGTGGGTGGAGAGAATGATGGCCTTTTCCGCGCTCATTTCGCGGATCATGAGCCGGACCTCATGCTTCTGGTTGGGGTCGAGGCCGTCGGTGGGTTCGTCCATGATCAAATATTCGGGATCATGAAGAATGGACTGGGCAAAGCAGACCCGCTGTTTGTACCCCTTGGACAGGGTGCCGATGGTCTGGTGGCGAACCCCGCCCAGAAAGCATTTGTCGATGGTGTCCCCGACCCGCTTTTTGCGGTCGGCGCCGGTAAACCCCCGGATTTCAGCGCAGAAATCGAGGTAGTCGAAGACGCTCATGTCCGGGTAGACCGGGGCGTTTTCCGGCAGATACCCGAGCTTTCTTCGGGCCTCGAGGGAATCCCGGCGGATATCATGCCCCCCGATCACGGCGGTTCCGCCGGAGGGCGGCATGAACCCGGTGATCATCCGCATGGTGGTCGATTTTCCGGCGCCGTTGGGGCCCAGAAAACCGAGAATCTCCCCCTTTTCCAAGGTAAAGGAGATGTCGTCCACCGCCCGTTTGGAACCGAAAAACTTCGTGAGATGCTGAACCTCAATCATCTGTGAATTCGCTCCTTATCTGGTATAACAAATTTATTTTATTGGTATAAATGACAAATACAAGGGGCCCGATCTTCAGCCGGGCCTGAAAAAAGAGGATATAAATTTGCCTAAGTTTTCTCTATTGTCAAGAGGTCTTTTTTAATTTATGTCCTTTCTGTTGATTCGTCAGCTTGCCCTATGATATACAATCAGACTCAATTTTTCCCGGAAAGGATATTTTGAATGAAAAAAGAAGAGAGATCTTCTATTCGCTTTATAGATATGACCTGGGAGTTTTTCATCTCCCTGCGACTCACGGTGGTCCTGCTGTTCACCCTGGCCGCCACCTCCATCATCGGCACCCTGATTCCTCAAAACGAGAGTCGGGAGGCCTATATTCAGGCGTTCGGTGAATTCTGGTACCGGGTTTTCTATGTGCTGGACATTTTCGATATGTACTATTCCTGGTGGTTCCAGCTGCTCCTCCTCCTTTTGACCGCCAATATCGTGGCCTGCTCCATCGATCGTCTGTCATCCCTTTGGAAAACCATCTTCGTCAAATCCCCGCCCTTTCGGCAGGGCATGTTCCGGAAAGAATCCCTGAAGGAGGATTTCACCATCGATCGGCCGGCCGATCAGCTTCGATCCACCTATGAGAGGGTGATCGGCAAGGCCTTTCGGTACAACAGAACCGAACCCTCGGAAACCGGGTATTTCATCTATGCGGAAAAGGGCCGGCTCACCCGGCTGGGGGTCTATATCGTCCATCTCAGCGTGGTGCTGCTTCTGATCGGCGGCATCATCGGTTCTCTGTTCGGCTTTGAAGGCTTTGTCAATATTCCCGAAGGAGAGTCCGCCCGGGTGATTCAGATTCGAAACAGCAACCAGACCCGTGCCCTCGATTTCGAGATCCGGTGCGATGATTTCGATGTCAGCTTCTACCGGACCGGCATGCCCAAAGAGTATCGATCCAGCCTGGTGATTCTGGAAGCCGGCCGGCCGGTGGCAGAAAAAGACATCGTGGTCAATGATCCCCTTCGGTACCGGGGCGTCAATATTTTTCAGTCCAGTTACGGACAGGTGCCGCCCGATGTCCGGACCCTTCAGGAGGCGGGGGTCGAGCTCTCCTTTAAGAGTCTGGAGAGCGGAATGGTCTATACCCGAAAAATTCAGATGAACCGGCCCGCTCCGCTTCCGGAAGGCCGGGGGGAAATCGTGCTCAAAAATTTTCAGTCGTCCTACGTATTTATGGGCCAGCGGGATATCGGCCCCACTCTGGTGGGCGCCATTACACCCTCGGAAGGAGAACCGCTCGAACTGGTCCTGCCCCTGCGATTTCCCAATTTCGACCGAATGATGACCCGGATGAAGGAAGGGCGCCGTTTCGTCATTACCGTCCACGGCTTTCCCCAGCGCTATTACACCGGTCTTCAGGTCACCCGTGATCCGGGGGTGCCGGTGGTCTATATCGGATTCGTGTTCATGATTCTCGGCTGCCTGGTCACCTTTTTCATGTCCCACCAGCGGATCTGCATCGAGGTGGTGGAAAAGGGAAAACAGCAGAGCCGGGTCATCGTCTCCGGCAACACCAACAAAAACACGATCGGCATGGAAAAACAGGTGCGCCGTCTCTCTCGAATACTCCACGGGGTAGGTCCGGCGGGGCCGATTCCGTCCAAGGCCGGAGAAATCGGTTGATGTTTTGATAGGCATTGCCTAAATTGACACGATTCCAGTGAGCGGATTCGTCCGGAGAGTCAGCCATGAAGTGCCCCACTTGTGGAAGCGATCACATTACCCATTCCTACAGACGAGGTGTGGAGAAAATGTATCGATATATCTACCCCCGCACCCCGTACCGGTGCAAGGAATGCTGGAGCCGGTTCTGGGTCTTTGAAAATCCGTTTCAGACCCTGACCGCCAAGGTGGCGGCCGGCGCCTCGGCGGTGGTGTTGCTGGTCCTGCTGATCTGGCCGCTGACGGCCGGAGATGAAGACAAGCCGGGCTTAAAGCCGGGCCCCAGGGCGGTGGTCACCGGGACGGCCGAAAGACCGAAGACCGACCCTTCGGCGGAGGCCGGCAAGGGCTCGGCACTCACCCGGCAGGAGGTTCCCATCGCAGACGAAGACCGCACCGGGCTGTCTTATCTGGCGAAACGGTCCGAGATTTCCGCCGGCGAGGAGAAGATCCGGTCGGCGGAGGGGACCCGTGCGGATGAAAAATCTCGAGGGATCGCATTCCCCGCCGATGAGCCTTCAAAAACCGCTGCTGAACCGATTCGCCCGGTTGAGGAAGGACCGGGCATTGGAACCGAACCTCCCGGTGAAGAAGAAGATCGCATTCCGGAAGCGACGGCCTTCATGGCGGTCGAAGAACCTGTCGAATCCGAACAGTCCCCCGTTACAACGGACACTTCGGATGCATCCCCCGATTGGTCCGACACCGAACCGTCCGAGCCTGCGCGGGAGGCGATTTCCGCCGTTCCGGTGATCACCTCCACCGAGACCGTGCCGCCCGAAACCGATACCTCTGAAACCGATACAATCGAGGAATCGAGCCTGAAGATCGTGTCCCCTGAGCGGGAAAACCGACAGAAGGCGCCCGAAGCGACTGCAACCGAACCGGCACCCCCCGAGGCCGAACCCACGCAACCCGGGCAACCCTCTGAACCCGAACCGCAATCCGCTCAAACACAGCCGAAAGCAGAAGCGGAATCAACAGAAGCGCGACCGGAAATCGCTTCCGAAAAGGCCAAGGGTCCGGAAGACATCCGCCGCAAACCGGCCGATGAACCCAAACCGGTCAAACGGGCGGTGAAAACGGCCCGAAAACCGGACACCCGACCCCGTCGCCTATCGGAGATCGTGCCGAAGCCCGCCGGGGACCGATTCGAAGCCCTGATCAGGGCCGACGGAGGCATTACCGACTACCGCTCTTTTTTTCTGAAATCCCCGCCCAAGCTGGTGATCGACATTCCCGGAAAGTGGGAGCAGAAAACCGGCTCGGTCATCGATGTGGATCATGATCTGGTCAAGCGGGTGCGGGTGGGGGAACATCCGGAATTCATTCGGGTGGTCCTGGATCTGGAAAAAGAAAAGGTTTTGAAACCGGATTTTACCGAAACCGCCGAGGGGCTTCGGATCTCGTTGACTCGAGATTCGGAATGACTCGGCTTTGAGTGAATCAATAACCATCCCTCTGTGAGAGGATGCCGAACGAGGTATACTGTGAGCAGTTCCCAACTTTTATCCATTGTCACTTTCATCTATGGTCTGTCCGCGGTGTTGTACATCACCGCCTGGATCTTTGAAAAACCCTTTCCCGGCAAGGTCGCCACCTGGACCGCCGTCATCGGAGTAGGCGGGAATATCCTTGGAATTCTGCTGCGGTGGGTTGAAACCTACAAGGTCGGCTACGGCCACGCCCCTTTGTCCAACCTGTATGAGTCCCTGGTCTTTTTCGCCTGGTGCATCGTGGCCCTCTACCTGTACATCGAGTACCGGTATCGAAACCGGACCATCGGCGCCTTCGTGGTGCCGCTCGCGTTTCTGGCCATGGCCTACGCTTCCCTGTCCCCGAACATATCCGACCGGATTCAACCCCTGATTCCGGCCCTCCAGAGCAATTGGCTGATCGCCCACGTCATCACCTGCTTTTTTGGGTATGCCGGGTTCGCCGTCGCCTTCGGCATCAGCATCATGTACATCACCAAACAGCGGAGGACGGCGGCCGAAGGGCCGGTGCTGGCCCACGTGCCGGGAACCGAAACACTGGACGACCTGACCCACAAAATGGTCCAGTTCGGATTTCTGTTTCTCACTGCGGGGATCATCACCGGCGCGGTCTGGGCCAATTCGGCCTGGGGACGCTACTGGGGGTGGGACCCCAAGGAGACCTGGTCTCTGATCACCTGGTTCATCTATGCCACCCTGCTTCACGCCCGGCTTATGCGGGGATGGCGGGGCCGCAAAATCGCCTATGTCTCCATTATCGGGTTCATCGCGGTGCTTTTTACCTACTTCGGCGTGAACCTGTTGCCGGGGCTTCACAGCTACGGAACTCAGTGATTTCCACTTGACAAAAATGGGATCAGTATGTACAGAGGGCCACAGTTTCTTTCCGAATCCTGGTTAGGAGTCCTGGGCTAATTGTTAACTACAGCGTGACGGAGTTACCATGAGTGCATTAGAGGAGAAGACTAAAGCGGTGTCCGACGGCGGAGGATTTCCCACCCTGTTCTTCATCATCGGGCTTTCTCTGAGCCTGATCGTCGGCTGGATCATCTTTCCCAAGCTTTTATATTCCAAAAAGCAGCAGCCGTTCGATTTCAACCATGTACTCCACAACGAGATGGTCGAAGACTGCCAAAGCTGCCATTTCTTTCGGGAGGACGGCAGCTTTGCCGGGGTCCCCAAGCTGGCCCAGTGCGTCGACTGCCATATGGATATTCAGGGGGATACCGAGGACGAGGCTATTTTCGTCAATGAATATGTCATTCCCGGCAGAGAGGTTCCCTGGCTGGTCTATTCCGAACAGCCCGATTGTGTCTTCTTTTCCCATGCCGCCCATGTCAAAGCCGGCGGAATGGACTGCAAAACCTGCCACGGCCCCATCGGCCAATCCACCAGCCTGAAACCCTACGAAGAAAACCGGATCACCGGCTACAGCCGGGACATCTGGGGCTATAATATCGCGGGGATCAAAAAGAACACCTGGGACCGGATGAAGATGGATGACTGTTCCGAATGCCACGTCCAGATGGACGTCAATCAGACCAGTGTTCAGACCGAGAAGGGCGCCTGTTTCGTGTGCCACAAATAATGTTGATCAGGAAAAAGTTGATCAGGAAAAACCGGTGTAAGGGGAAAACTCTATGAAGATAGATAGAAGAAGTTTCTTGTCACTCGGGCTCGGTGTTGCGGCGGGATCGGTTCTTTCACCTTTGCCGTGGAAGCTGACGGACGACCTTTCGATCTGGACCCAGACATGGCCATGGACTCCGGTGCCCAAAGACGGCGCCGTCCATTATGTCCACTCCGTGAGCACCCTCTGTTCGGGCGGTTGCGGCATTCAGGTGCGAAAAGTCGACGATCGGGCCATCAAAATCGAAGGGATGGAAGGCTACCCCGGCAGCGACGGAAAGGCCTGCAATCAGTGCCTGGCCGGAATCCAGAAACTCTACGGCCCCGATCACATTCAGACCCCTCTGAAGCGGGTCGGCAATCGGGGCGAAGGCAGATTCGCCCCGATCTCCTGGGATGAAGCGATGTCCATGGTCGCGGAGCAGCTCAAGAAACTGCGCACCGAGGGCAAATCCCAGACCCTGGGCTGTGTCGTGGAGCGGGAATACGGCACGATCCCCCAGCTCTTCAAGCGGTTCGCCAAGGTCTACGGCTCTCCCAATTTCATGACCATGCCCTCCTATCTGGACGGCTATGAACAGATATTCAAAATAATGCAAGGCGAGGAGGCCATCCCCGGTTTCGACCTGGAAAACGCCGATTATATTCTCAGCTTCGGCAGCGGTCTGGTCGAGGGATGGGGATCGGCGCCTCGCATGTTTCAGGCCAACAGCCTGTGGAAAGAAAAAGGGGTGCCGGTGGTGCAGTTCGAACCCCGGCTGTCCAACACGGCGGCCAAGGCGACGCAGTGGGTCCCCATCAATCCCGGCGCCGAAGCCATTCTGGCCCTCGGCCTGGCCCATGTGATCATCAAGGAAAACCTCTTCCATTACGATTTCGTAAACCGGTACTCCGCCCGGTTCGAGGCTTGGGAAGACGGCCAGGGGACGGAACAAAAAGGGTTCAAAGATCGGGTGCTGGATCGCTATGATCCGCGATACGTATCCCGGGTCACCGGTGTCCCCTCCTCTCAAATCGAAAAGATCGCCAGAGAATTCGCCAAGGCCGAAAGCCCCATCGCGCTCTGCGGCAGAGGCGCCGGACATACGCCGGGGGCGATTTTCGAGTTTCATGCGGTGCATGCCTTAAA
The DNA here is from genome assembly GCA_011390315.1 of Desulfobacteraceae bacterium. Lineage (GTDB taxonomy): Bacteria > Desulfobacterota > Desulfobacteria > Desulfobacterales > Desulfococcaceae > JAABSQ01. The sequence goes on along the minus strand of JAABSQ010000616.1, from coordinate 6,164 downwards.
CGGTCTGGTGGGCAACATCAACCGAAAAGGGGGTGTATGGGCCTTGCCCAAACCCGATTATATCGCCTGGCCCGAGCCGGCGCTGGATGAGGTCGCCAAAAAGGGCGGCGACACCCCCCGGGTCGACGGGGCCGGAACCGAAACCTACCCGGCCGCATCCTCTCTGACCCATCGGCTGCCGGCGATGATCAACGATGCCGAGGAATCCCCCATTCAGGTCCTTTTGGTCCACGGAGCCAACCCCTGTTATTGCCTGCCGGATACTGAAACGGTTCGGGCCGCATTCGAGAAAATTCCCTGCATCGTGAGCTTCGCATCCCATATGGATGAGACCGCTCTGATGGCGGATTTGATTCTGCCCGACCACGGCCATCTGGAAAAATACCAGGATGTGCCCGCTCCCGAAGGGTTGAGTGTTCCGGTGATCGGTCTGGCCCGGCCCGTGGTTGCACCGTTATACGACACCCGGCATGTCGGAGACACGGTGATTCAACTGGCCAAAGCCATGGGCGGCGGCATGGCCGACTCCTTTCCCTGGAAAAATTACGAAGAATGCCTCAGAAAAACCCTGGGTCAACACTGGAAGACCATGGAAGAGAAAGGCTGGTTCAGCCCCGATTTCAGCGGCCCAGATTGGAATGAAGCCTTTGAAACCCCCACCCGGAATTTCGTGTTCATCCCCGAGCGCTACGGCAAAGACACAGAAGAGGCGGGTGTATCCCCCATCGAGGTAGAAGGCGATCCGATCACCTTTCCGATGGTGATGATTCCCTTTGATCACGTCCGCATCGCGGCCGGCCCGGTGGGAAATGCCCCCTTCGTCATGAAGACCATCGAAGACACCCTGCTTCGCGACAAAGATATTTTTGTTCAGGTCCACCCCAAGACCGCGGGTAAGGCCGGGCTCGAGGAGGGGGTGCTCGCCGTGCTGAGCACTCCCAAAGGAAGCGCCAAGGTGCGGGTGCATGTCTACGACGGGATTCAGCCCGGCCTGGTGGCGGTGCCCCGAGGGCTGGGCCGCGGTTCCGGAGACGAGTTCATGGCCGACAAAGGGGTCAACGTCAACCGACTCATCGGTCCGGTGGAGGACCCGGTTTCCGGCTTGAATGCGGCCTGGGGTATTCGGGCCAATCTGACCATTGCCTGATTCAGGGATCGGTGTATCGGTCCTCTTCGCCGGCCCGAATTTCTGAAGCCGACCGATCGCGATCGACTGATAAATTGATAATCGACATGAGGTTCTGATGAAGAAAGCAGCAGATCACACGAAGCCCAAAAGATACGGAATGGTCATTGACCTCGACAAGTGCACCGGGTGCGGCGCCTGTATGGTGGCCTGTTTTGCGGAAAACAACATTCCCTTCAAGAAGGATGAATCCGAAAAACTGCTCAGCATTACCTGGATGCGGGTGTATAAGCTTTCCAATAAGAAGAAATACCCCGATACCGATATCTGTTACCTGCCCCGCCCCTGCATGCATTGCGAGGGGCATGAGGGGCATTCCCCCTGCGTCTCGGTCTGCCCGGCCACGGTCACCGATTACAGCACCGAGACCGGCATCGTCAGCCAGATCTATACCCGCTGCTTCGGATGCCGGTACTGTATGGCGGCCTGCCCTTACCATGCCCGGTACTTCAACTGGTGGGATCCGGTCTGGCCCAAGGGCATGGAAAAGATGCTCAGCCCCGACGTTTCGGTCCGGATGCGCGGGGTGGTGGAAAAATGCAGCTTCTGCTATCACCGCTATCAGCGGGCCAAAGACAAGGCCTATGTGGAGGGTCGAACCGATGTCGAAGAAGAAGAATACCAGACCGCCTGTACCCAGGCCTGTCCGGCTCGGGCGATCACCTTCGGCGACCTCAATAACCCCAAGCACAAGGTCTATGAATTGAAGCAGGACCCCCATGCCTTCCGCCTGCTCGAACGGCTCGGAACCAATCCGAAGGTCTACTATGTATCGAGCCGGGAATGGGTACGGAAATCCGGAGACAATTACCTTAAACACGAAGAACCCGGGCATATCGCGACAAAGCACTAAAATGTCTGATATTGATAACGGCAAGGGATAACAGAAACTGCACAGGATGAGGAGTATATAGAATATGGATTCTGCATTGATACCCAAGGGCGTTCAACGGTGTTCTTTGGGGAAATTCACCCTCTTAATCGCGGTTGTCGGCGCAGTGCTGTTGTGGGGCGTGTATGCCATGCTGCTCTGCTGGATCAAGGGCCTCAACCAGACCAACATGAACGATTATTACGGGTTCGCCCTCTGGATCTGGGCGGACCTTGCGGTGATCGCACTGGGAGGCGGGGCTTTTTTTACCGGCTTTCTCAAGTACATCGTGGGCAAGGATGAACTCAAGAACATCATCAACTATGCGGTCCTGATCGGCTTTATCTGCTACAGTTCGGCCCTCTTGATTCTGGCGATCGACATCGGTCAGCCGCTTCGAGGATGGTTTATCTTCTGGCATGCCAATGTCCACTCCATGCTCACCGAGGTGGCCTTCTGCCTCTCCTGTTATTTTGCGGTGCTGACGATCGAGTACATTCCGTTGATCCTCGAAAACCGGCAATTGAACAAGGTGCCCTTTTTTCACCATCTGGCCCACAATATGCACGGCATCATGGCCGTTTTCGCCGCCACCGGGGCCTTCCTCTCCTTTTTCCATCAGGGATCTCTGGGCGGTGTATCCGGGGTTCTTTTCGGCCGGCCTTTCGGGTATCGGGAAGGGGTGTTCGTCTGGCCCTGGACATTTTTTCTGTTCACGTGGTCCGCAGCCGCTTATGGCCCCTCCTTTACACTGATGTGCACCAAGATCCTCGAAAAAGCGTCCGGGAAACAGCTGGTTAAAGACAATGTCGTCGACCTGCTGGCCAAAATCTCCGGATGGATGATCCTGACCTACATTATCGCCAAGATCGCCGATACCCTCTATTGGGCGCTGGTCACGGCCCCCGCCAGGGGCCATACTCTGATGGATTTCTACTCCAACAATCCGGTGTACGGCATCTGGATTCTGGTTCTGGAGATCGTCCTCGGAGGCATCATTCCGGCGATCATTCTGGTGGTTCCCGGGACCCGGCGAAACGGGTATCTGAGGATGACGGCCATTATCCTCGGCGTCATCGGGGTCAGCGTCAATCGATGGGTCATGGTGCTTCAGGTGATGGCGGTGCCGGTGATGCCCTTCGACTTCTGGGCCATGTATTATCCGAGCTGGCAGGAGGTCGCCACCACCATTCTGCCGGTGGCCTACGGCATTATTCTGATTGCTCTTTCTTACCGGTACCTGCCGATCTTTCCGCAGGAGCCGGAATTGAACCCGGTTGACTAACCCCGTCGAATTTTAGGAGGAGAATTTATGTTTCCAGGATTTTTTGAATGGATTTGGGATGGGGGTCACATGCTGTTCATGGGCGGTCTATGGTACGCCCTTGGCATCATCGGTCTGGGCCTGACCTATTGCATTTTTAAAGCCGCGATTGAAACCGCCCAAGGCGACGGAGAAGGCCACGGGCACGGCGACGAACATCATTAGGATTATTAGGATACCCTGAGGCACCACAAAACAAAGAAGCGCTTCCTCCGCAATATGTTTGCGGATGAGGCGCTTTTTTGTTGAAACTTTTCTTTTTCCGGGAATAACGGCTGAAGGAGTCGAAAAAAACGCAGATGGATAAAATTGTCGTTGAAGGGGGGAGGCAGCTAAACGGAGAGGTCAGGATCAGCGGCGCAAAAAATGCGGCCCTGCCGATTCTGGCCGCATCGCTGCTGACCGATGGAACCAACACCTACCGGAATGTGCCGCGGCTTCATGATATCGCCAGCATTCGGGAACTGTTGGCCTATCTCGGGGCCCGCGTCGAAACCGATGAAGACCATGTCATTCGCATCAAGGCCAATGGGCTTTGTCAGACCGAAGCCCCGTATGATCTGGTCCGCAAAATGCGCGCCTCCATTCTGGTCTTAGGACCCTTGCTGGCCCGATTGGGAAAGGCCCGGGTCTCCCTGCCCGGCGGGTGCGCCATCGGGGCCCGGCCCATCAACCTTCACCTCAAGGGACTGGCCCGGATGGGGGCCTCCATCGAACTGACCCACGGGTATGTGGAAGCCACCGCCGACCGGCTGAAGGGGGATGATTTTTATTTGGATGTGCCCACCGTCACCGGCACCGAAAACCTGATGATGGCGGCGGTCCTGGCCCGGGGCACCACCATTTTGCGAAATGTGGCCCGGGAGCCGGAGATCGTGGCGCTGGCCGACGCACTCAACCGAATGGGGGCGAGGATCTCCGGGGCCGGTTCCTCGGTGCTCACCATTCACGGGGTGGATGCCCTGACCCCGGCCGACATTTCCATCATCCCCGACCGGATTGAAGCCGGCACCTTCATGGTGGCTTCGGCCCTGACCGGCGGGGACGTCACGGTTCTGAATTGTGAACCCGACCACATGGGCGCCATGCTCAACAAGCTTCGACTGACCGGCGCCCGAATCACCGTCAAAGGCCGCTCGGTTCGGGTTCAGGGACCGGAAAAGATCACCAGCGTCGATATCAAAACCCTTCCCTATCCGGGGTTCCCCACCGACATGCAGGCCCAGTTCATGGTGCTGATGTCGGTGGCCCGGGGCCTCAGCATTATTTCCGAAACCATTTTTGAAAACCGCTTCATTCACGTCAGTGAACTGCGCCGCCTGGGGGCCGATATCACCGTATCCGGAAACGCGGCCATGATCAAAGGGGTCGACCACCTGTCCGGCGCGCCGGTCATGGCCACCGATCTTCGGGCCAGCGCCTCCCTGATTCTGGCCGGGTTGGTGGCCGAGGGGCAAACCGTCATCAACCGGGTCTATCATCTGGACCGGGGTTATGAAGCCATCGAGGATAAATTCGCCCGCCTGGGCGCAGCCGTTCAACGGGTCCGGTAGAAGGTTTAAAAAGGGCGGCCCGGGGCCTTTTCTCCGTCCCGCCATCCCGCTGTTGTTTGCATTGATGGCGGGGATTCTGGCGGGCTCTGAATTTTCCGGGCATAAACCGATCGCCTCCGCCGCCGGGTGGCTTTCTGCCGGGGCCGGTCTCTTCCTTTTTTTGCTTTACAAACAGCCCCCTCGAATTCCCCTCCTCCTGATCATGGCCGCACTCGGTTATATGGGGATCGACACCTGGCTCACCCCCGGCTTTCCCTTGCATCATGTCAGCCGTTACGCCGATCATGACAGCCCTCGAATCGCCGGTCGAATCCACTCCGCACCGGTTTCCTACGCAAGAGACGGTATTCGGTTCGTGTTGCAGGTGGATTCCATGGGGACCGATGCGGCGCCGGCGACCGGATTGTTGCGGGTATCCGCCCGAGGCGATCTTCCGGAACTCTCCGTGGGAGACCGAATCGCCTTTGCCGGTAGAATTCGCGCCATTCGAAATTTCAACAATCCGGGCGGTTTCGATTATGAGCGTTACATGGCGTTTCAGGGGCTTTGGGTATCCGCTTATGTGAGAAAAGACAGCCTGGTCATTGTGCAGAAAAACAGAAGCCCTTCCTGGATGGAAAGCATTCAGGAAAAAAGAACCGAACTGGCCGGGGTGATCGAGAGGACGGCGGTTTCTGAGGTTTCCGCAGGCGTGTTGAAGGCCCTGGTCATCGGGGATAAGCGCGGCATCTCAGACGCCCTTCGGGAGCGGTTCAGCCGGGCCGGCATCAGCCATCTGCTGGCGATTTCCGGTCTCCACATCGGCATCGTCGCCGGCCTCTTTTTCGGAATCTTCAAATGGCTGATGTCCTGGTGGCGGCCGCTTCTGTGGAATGGATGGCTTCACCCGGCGACGGCGGGATTGACCCTGGTCCCGGTACTGGCATACGGACTCATTTCCGGAATGTCTCCGGCCACCCAAAGGGCCCTGGTCATGGTTGTCGTTTTCCTGGCCGCCTTTTGGGTCCGCCGTGAGCCCGACGTTCTCAACACCATCGCCCTGGCCGCTCTGGTGATCCTGATGGTCCATCCGCCGGCCCTGTTTTCCATCTCTTTTCAGCTCTCCTTTGCTGCGGTGATCGCCATCGTCTGTGGACTCTCCCGAGTGGTTCGCCCGATGCCGAGGGAATTCACCCGATACGGCCTCTGGAAGGTGCGTGTAAAAACCTTCCTGTGGGTCTCCTTCTGGGC
>JAABSQ010000615.1 GCA_011390315.1 Desulfobacteraceae bacterium | reverse complement strand
GCCATACATGAAGACAGCCACAGTAACCATTCGACTCGATCCCGCCTTGGAAGCACTCCTTGCCGAAGCCAGTGAACGCTCCGGGAAAAACCGGAGCGAAATCGCCCGGGAAGCCCTTCGCCGCCAGTTGCGCCTTGAAAAATTCGAAAGGATACGCGAACGGGCACTGCCGTTGTCCAAGGCCCGAGGGTACCTGAGGGATGAGGATGTTTTCGAAGAGGTTTCGTGAAGACGTTTTTTTATTCGGAAGATAAAATCCGTGTGATCGAAGCTTCAGCCCCGCCCTACTCCAACAGCACCATACACTCCGGATTATTCGCGATCGCCTTCACGAACTGCTCGGTCCGCACCTCGAGCCGTCTTTTGATCACCCGAAGGAGCCGCTGGCTGAAGATGAACCCCAAGGCATTGTCGGCTTCCATGGTATGGTGGGTCTTGTCGGCATCCAGCACCAGAATTTCCGACGGCTCGGCGCAGATGGCCTCGGTGGTGTATGGCTGGCGCAGCATGGCGGACCATCCGAAAGAATACCCCGGCTTGACGGAACCGAAGGTGACGGTCATTTTGTCCGAGAGCCGCTTTTCCAAAACCACCTTGCCCGACCGCAGAAAAAAAAAGTTGGCGGCCGGTTCTCCTTCCCGGAACACGAATTCGTCCTGCTTGTATTTTCGAAGTTCCATATGAGGCAGGAGCTTCTCTTTCATCTCCTCAGTAAGATGGCTCAACAATACAATGCCTTTTAAATCATCTAAGGTGACCATATGCGTCTCCTTTGAAATTGAGGTTTCAGGATTAAATCTCGATTCAGGTGAAGAAAAAAAGGATCACCACGAACAGGGTGGCCGCGGCCGCGCTCAACCCGATGGGAACCGACCCGGTTTCAAAGGCGGCCAGAATTCGCGCCCGAATCTTACCGGATTCATCCTTGGACATTCCGGAAAGGGCCCGAACAGCCGGAACGAAGAAGAGCACCAGGTTGGCGGGAGCTTGTCTGGCGAACCGGCAGACCGACCCGGTCAGCTTTTTAGCCAGGAGTTGATCGGCGATGCCGTTCAATCCGTTCAGCCCCCGGTCCGCGGCGCCTTGAAAGATCCGCCCGCCGATTCGGTAGAACCAGTCGACGTCCAGATTGATCGCACGGACCTCGGGCGGGTAGTACCCGGACCGGATCATCAGGGCGAAGGCGAACATCCCGAACATGAGAAGCTGAAGCTGCCCCACCACATGGGCCCCGGTATAGGGCACATAATCCACCGGATACGGCAGAATACTGTATAGCGGCTGGGGGAAAACGCCGATAAACACACACAGAAACGCTGCGATTCCCATGGCGATCAGCATGTTGACCGGCGGCTCCTTGGCCCGAATGCCCGAATCATGGCCGAAAAAGGTGAAAAACGGCACCTTGATCCCGGCATGGGCGATCACCCCGGCGGAGGCGAACTGAAGCATGAGCCAGGCGATGGGGATATGTTCGTGGCCCGCGGCGCTGATGATCATCGACTTGCTCACGAACCCGTTAAAGAGCGGAAAGGCCGAAATCGAGGCCGCCCCCACCAGGCAGAAGAGGCAGGTCAGGGGCATGGTTTTGTACAGCCCGCCAATTTCGGTACACTTGATCTTGCCGGTCACATGGAGCACCGACCCGGCCGCCATGAACAACAATGCCTTATACAGAATATGGCAGAAAGCATGGGATACGGCCCCGTTGATGGCCAGTTGGGTGCCGATGCCGATCCCGCACATCATGAACCCGACCTGGTTCATCAGGCTGTAGGAGAGCACCCGTCGAATGTCGTTTTCGATTTCCGCATAGAAGCCCGGAAAAATCGTCATAAATGCGCCCAGCCAGATCAGGAGTTCGGCGCCGGGAAAGATCCGGGCCATGACATAGACCGCGCTCTTGGTGGTAAATGCGCTCAGGAAAACCGACCCGGTGGGGGTGGCTTCCGGATAGGCATCCTGAAGCCAGGGATGAAGCGGCGGAATGGCCGCGTTCAGGGCGATGCCGATGAAGATGAGCCAGGAGCCGGGACCGGACAGGGTCAGTTTTTGGATCGCCACCCCGCCGGTGTCATGGACATACAGGATGATGCCGGCCAGCAGAAAAAGCCCGCCCAGGAGATGAACCAGGATATACCGATGGGCCGCGGCCCGGGACCGCTCGGTCCGGCGGGCCAGGATCAGAAAGGTGGAGGCCACCGCCATGATTTCCCAGAAGATGTAAAGGGAGAAGAAATCCCCGGCAAAGGTGACCCCGAGGGCCCCGCCGGCGTAGGCGAAGGCGGCGGTGTGCTGAAGGTCGTCCTCCACATTGAGGGCAAAGAGAAAGGCGATGAACGAGATGAGCACGAAAATGTAGGCGAAGACCCGGCTGAGAGGGTCGATCCGCCCCAGAATCAGCTCATACCCCATCACCCGGTATACCCAATAGGTATCGTTCGGCAGACTGAAGAGCACCGCCAGGGCCGCGGCGGGCAGAAACAGCATCATTCCCCGCTTGGCATAGGCGGGCATCAGCGGCGCCAGCAGACCGCCGATCAGGAAGATAAAGGCCGGATGCATCCAGACATCAGTCATCATAATAGTCTTCCCGCCGTTTCACGAAAAACCGAAGAATTTTGGCGATGGTGATCACCAGAACGCAGGAGACGAACCCGTAGGCCGCAAAGAACTGATGCTTCCCGGCCCAGGGAAATTCCGCATGCTTGTGGACGAACGGGTCCGCCGCCAGCAGCACCGCCAGGGACAGATAGAAGCCCCGGAGGAGCCGCTTCACGTTTTTGGGATTGTCGAAGATCTTGATCTCTTTTTTCATATCCGCCTCATGGATGCCGTTTCAGATTAGAGGCTGGCTGCAAAAACATAAACCAGATAAAGGGTGGCCAACGCCATGGCGATGCCGAAGGCGGTCGAATACCCCTTCACCGGCTCATGGTGCAGTTCATCCGGATTCGATTCATGGTTCTTCGTATTTTCATCCATCGGGTTATCCTCCTCCGGTCATGGTCTGAACCGCCAACGCCGCCAGCCGCAGAAAGGGCTGGGGATAAAAAAAGAGGACCACCGACCCGACCGCGGTCACCACCAGCGGAGCCAGGCACCAGACGGGGGCCTCGGCGATCCGGTTCTCGAACATCGCTTCGCCCGGAGCGCAGAAAAAAGCCCGGTAGACGATCGGCAGAAAATAGGCCGCGTTCAACAGCGAACTGGCCAGCAGCACCACCAGCATGGCGTACTGGTGGGCCTGCACCGTGCCCAGCACCAGGTGCCACTTGCTGATGAACCCGCCGGCCGGGGGCAGCCCGATGACGCTGAGAGACCCCAGAAAAAAGGCCCCCATGGTCACCGGCATGCGCCGGCCGATCCCGACCATGCCGCTGATGTGCTTGATCCCGGTGGCCACGAAAATGGCCCCGGCGCAGAAAAAGAGGGTGATCTTGCCGAAGGCGTGCATGGCGATGTGGAGCATTCCGCCGGTCATCCCCGCCTGGGACAGCAGCGCCACCCCGAGGACAATGTAGGAAAGCTGGCCGATGGTGGAAAAAGCCAGCCGACGCTTGAGTTCATCCTGGGTCAGGGCGATCAGCGAAGAAGTCAGAATGGTCACCGACGCGATGACGCAGATCAGGGTATCGAAATGAAAGGCGGCCAGCAGATCGGTTCCGAAGACCCCGGTGATGATCCGGACCACGCAGAAGGCCCCCACCTTGACCACCGCCACCGCATGCAGCAGCGCGCTGACCGGGGTCGGGGCCACCATGGCGGCCGGCAGCCAGGAATGCATCGGCATGATCCCCGCCTTGGCGAACCCGAATACAAACAGGAGCAGCAGCACCAGCAGGGTCGATTTGGATTCGATGCCGCCCATGAATCCCCGGGGCGTGAAATCGAGGGTGCCGGTCAAATGGTAGGCGACCAGCATGGCCGGAAGCACAAAAGCGATGGAGCCGCCCAGAATGTAGAAAAGGTATTTGCGGCCCGAGCTTCTCGCCTCCCGGTCCTGGTGGTGGGTGACCAGGGGATAGGTGGCGAAGCTGAGGGCTTCATAAAAAAGATAGAGGGTGAACAGGTTGCCGGCAAAGGCGACCCCGAGTGTGGCCGACAAGGCCAGAGCGAAAAAACAGAAGTACCGGGTCTGGCTGTGCTCCTGAAGCCCCCGCATGTATCCGATGGAATAGGCCGACGTAACAATCCACAAAGAAGAGGCCACGACGGCGAAAAGCATTCCGAAGGCATCCACCCGAAAGGTGATTCCCAGCCCCGGCAGGACCTCGGCCAGGGTATATTCCAACCGAACCCCGCTGAGGACCATCGGGATCATGGAAACGACGATTCCGAATTTGGCCAGGGCGGCGGCAAAGGTCCACCCTTCGCGAACATTGGGACTGCGGCTCAGGATAATCCCGGGCACCGCCAGCAAAGAGGTCAGCACCGCCAGAAGCGGTTTAAGGGAGAGGATGGTGTTCATAGGTTTCGCTCAGCCGATGTCCGTTTCAGTGCAAATCCGTTCTCATTTCATTTCATATGGCCGGCGGAATCGCCAGATCGATGATCCGGGTGACGATATCCCCGGTGTAGATCCCCAGAACAATCAACGATACCGCCGCCAGCAGAAGGCAGGCCAGCATGCCGGCCGGGGCTTCCCGAATTTCCATGGCCGGAGGGCCGTGGTGTACGCCGTGGCCCCCCTCCCCTTCCGAAAAGGGTTCGAAATAGCCGATTTCAATGATTCGGAAAAAGAGGACCGCATTCACCAGGCTGCTGAACAGCAGTGCAACCACGAACCCGTAATGACCCGCGGCGATGCCGCCGGAGATCAGGTACCATTTGCTGAAAAACCCGCAGGTAGGGGGCACCCCGATCAGCGACAACGCCGCCACCGTAAATGCGGCCATGGAGATGGGCATTTTCCGAAAGAGCCCTTTGAGGTCCTCGAAATCATCCCCGCATATCTGGTAAACCACCGCCCCGGCGGCCAGAAAAATGCAGAGCGTCATCACCGCATCATTCAGAATATGAAGCACCGCCCCGGTCACCGCCATACGGTTGCCGAGCCAGAACCCGCCCACCATGTAGCCGACTTCGGCGATGATCACATAGGTGAGCATCCGCTTCAGGCGGGTTTGGGCCAGGGCGAACAGCGACCCCATTATGATGGCCGCCACCGCCAGCCAGACCATCACCTCGCCCAGGTGCATCATCTTGAAGGAAAAATCCGGGGTGAAAACATCAAAGGTCATCCGAATCATGACATAGATCATCACCTTGGTGGTCAAAGGCGCGATCACCCCGATGGAGGCCGAGGGCGAAAAGGAGTAGGCGTTGGGCAGCCAGGCATGAAGGGGAAACAGCGCCATTTTGATGAAAAGCCCGGTCATGCAGAGCAGAAACGCCAGCACCATCACCGGCGAGCCGTAGAACCCGGGCAGAAGGGAAGCGATGTCGGTCATATTGAGGGAGCCGGTCATCAGATACAGAAACCCGATCCCCAGCAAATAAAGACTGGCCCCGATCGTGCCCATGAAAAGATAATTGAGCCCGGCCAGGGGGGCCCGTTCATGGCCGATGCCGATCAGGGCATACCCGGTCAGAGAGGAGATTTCCAGCAGCACATACAGGTTGAAGGCGTCGCCGGTAGCGACCATTCCCGACAGACCGGTGACGAAGAGCACATAGAGGGCGTAGAACCCGCCGAGCTGTTCGGGGAAAGACTCCTCAACGGTCCGTTTGTTGGCGATCAGGTTCAGAAAGGCGATAAAGAAGATGACCACCAGAACCAGCCCGTTGAGGCGGTCGATGCGGTAGAGAATCCCCCAGGGCGCCGGCCATCCCCCGAGCCGGTAGAGAATGACGTCCTTGTCCAGAACCGAGGCCAACAATCCTGTCGAGACCAGCAGAGAAGTGAACAGGCCCAGGGCGGCGAAGTGAAAACAGAGGCGCCGGTTCAGCCATCCCGCCGCCGAGGTCAACAGGGCCGCGATCAGCGGGACGATGATGATCAAAGCAGGAAAATGCGGACTCAGGTTCTCCATGCGTTCCCTTTACTTATTCCGCAGCTGGCCCCGGATTTCATCCTCCTCCAGGGTGCCGTATTGGTGATAAACCTTGACCGCCAGGGCCAGGGCCACGCCGAGGGTGGCCACCGACACCACGATGGCGGTGAGCATCAGGACATGGGGCAGCGGGTTGATGTATTCGGCGGCATGAATCACCTCATGACCGTGGCCGTTGTGACCGTGCCGGATAATCGGAATGGTGGCCCCCCGTTTGGCGGCGGTGGAGACGTAAAAGAGGATAATGGCGGTCTGAAAGATGTTCATTCCGATGATCTTTTTTACCAGATTGTTTTTGGCGATCATGGCGTACAGCCCGATCATCATCAGGATCACCACCCCCAGGTAGTTGTATTTGGAAGCAATATCGGAAAACAGTTCCACGCCCATCAGAGCCCCTCGTCGTGCCGGCCGGCGGAGGAGAGATTGTAATAGATCCAGACCATCACCGCGGATACCGCAATCCCCACCCCGATCTCGACAATGAGCATGCCGTGGGACCGTGCCATGACCGGGTCCACCCCCAGCAGACCGGCCAGCGCGCCGTAATCGAGAAAAGCGGCCCCGAGCACCATGCACAGAGCCCCGGTTCCGGCGTAGATCAGCACCCCGGCGGACCCGAGCACCGCCGTGGCCTGCTCCCCGATCCGCTGAATGGACCGGCGAAGATCGTAAGAAATGGCGTACATGATGACGGCCGCCCCCAGAATGACGCCGCCCTGAAATCCGCCGCCCGGGCTGTGGTGGCCGTGGGCGATGACATAAAGGGCGAAGATCTGCAGAAACGGGGTGATGAACCGGCTGGTCGATTTAATGATCAGATCATGGGGGACCCAATTGGAATCGATCCGCTCGAAAGATCCGCTTTCCGTGGGCAGCTTTCCGCCTTTTTCGATGCGAAGCGTGATACCCGTCGGAATGTGACGGTAGAGGCGGCACTCCGGAACCTGACGCTGAAGCACCCGCAGCAGCATGAAACAGGCCAGACCGGCGGCAAAAATCACCGTGGTCTCGAACATGGTGTCGTAGCCCCGGTAATCGGCCAGCACCGCCGTGACCAGATTGGGAACGGCTGTTTCCGCGATCGCTTCCTCAATATAATGGGGCGACACGTGGAGGCTGGGGGGGGATGCCGGATCTCCCCACTCCGGAAAAAAGAAGACGCCGTACCGAAGCAGCGACCCGAAGGCGATGACGATCAGAAGTCCGATAATGCGCATACCCGATTCTCCCGCCTAATCCTTGCTGTCTCGCGTGGTGTGAAACACCGCCGCCACAAAGAAAACGGTGCTCACGCCGGCGCCTACCGTTGCTTCGGTAAAGGCCACATCCACCGCCCCCATAATGGCCCAGAGCAGACACATCATGAAACTATAGGCCCCGAAGAGGATGGCCGCGCTCAACAGGTCTTTGACGGTGATGGCGGCGATGCCGGAGAAGATCACCAGGGTCAGAATGATGAAATCAAGCTCCCAGATCACGAAAATCCTCCGTTTCGGATTTGGTCCAGGGTTCCATACCGGCCCGCACCCCGGCGTCCACAATGGCGTGGGTGGCGGTGGGGCTTGTGATAAAGACCAGAACCGATATCAGCAGAATCTTGAGGCCGGTCAGCACAGAGGCCAGTGAGAGATCGAGGCCGACGACATACAGGGCCATGGCGCCCATGGCCATCAGCTGGCCCATGGTGTCCAGCTTGCCGGCGGGATGGAGCCGGGTGTAAAAATCGGGCATCCTCAGAATACCCACCGCCCCGCCGGTAAAAAAGAATAGCCCGATGACCAGTAAAAACCCCACGAGAATGTTCATCGATTCCTCCTTGAAAAACCCGTCTTAGAACCGGCCGATCGCCCGATTACCGGAACCGGGTTTCGTCGTACAATCCTTTTCGTTTCTGAAAATAACGCGCGGCCGCCAGCACCGCGATAAAATTGAGGGATGCGTAAGCCAGAGCGATGTCCACGAACATATCCACCCGCTGATAGATCAGCCCGATCAGGATCAAGAGCACCGTGGTCTTGCTGCCGATGGCGTTGACCCCGATCATCCGGTCCAGCACCGTCGGACCGAAAATGGCCCGGTAGAGGGTCAGAACCATCAGAAAACAGAGATAGATGCTCGAATAGAGAAAAAAAGCGGTCATTCGCCGAAAACCCTCCCGACCCGGGTTTCCATTTCACCGGGCAGGTTCTCCCCGGAATGGGTGTCGATGACATGGACGGTATAGTCCCCGTAGATCCCTGACACGTAAACGGTGATGGTGCCGGGGGTCAGGGTGATGGAGTTGGCGAATATAAGATGGGAAATTTCTTTTTCCAACCGGCTTTTGAAGGTGATGATCCTGGGATCGATGACCTCCATTATCCGCGGATGGAACACCAGATACATGACATGCAGGTTGGCGATAAAAACCTGATAGAGGAGCCAGGGAATATACCGGGCGAATCGGAAGGTATTGCCGATAAAGTCCTTGAGATCCGGCGATGTGAAGACCAGGCCGGCCGACTGATAGGCCACGATGATGCTGGAGACGACCCCCAGAGTGAGGTGAAAGAGATCGAATTTGCCGGATAATATGATCCAGGTGGTAATGCAGAACAGAAAGGTGAGCATGAAAGGCGCCGCTCCCAGGATGCGATTGCCCAGCATGAAAAAACGGCCCCAGCTTTCGGGGCTCCCTTGTTCTCCGTTTTTCTCTTCGGCCACGCTCAATTCCCTTTCTCTGAATGAATTCAGATGGCGGTTTAAAACCGGGATTGGCAGAATTGGATAGTAAATCAGAGAATGATGATGCTCATTTCCAAGAAAAATTAAAATTTTCAAAAATACGGAATTAAATTGCCGAATGGCGATCATTAATTTAAAGGAGATTGAACGAATTAATTGGATGTATTCGTTGCATACAATTCATAGGTTGTCAATAGTTTTTTTATTCTCATATCAAGTCGCCAATTTCATTGGATTTTCTCCTTCACACATTCGCACGTATCCCATCAGGACACGCCTGGTACATACGACCGATCGGCTGCAAATCGCCCGCATGCGTCCGCCGGTTGTATTCTTTGCCTCCCGGCGGCCCTACATGCCGGGATTCGCTTTTGGTATCGGTTTTGATTTTTGTTTATAAAGACAATGAAATCCGGTATACATACAACCTGATCAAAGCCTATGAAATGGACGCCCGGAAGATTCCGGGCCAGGGGCCGTTATGCATGATGCCGTTCATTCCGCTGATGAAACACGGTCCGGATTTGCTCGACCAGGCCGATGACCTGATCCACCAGAGAGAAAAAACTCGGCTCGAAAAAGCGGATATGCCGACATCCATGGCCATATTGGCGGGCATCATATCCACCGACCTGCCGGCTCAACTGATCCACAAGAGGAAAGACATCATGATCGAATCCGCCGCATACGACATCATCAAAAAGGATGGTATCCAAGAGGGGGTCCAACAGGGCCGGCCGCCGAGGACCTAAATGCCTGTTCTGACCGTCTCTCTGATCCTCCTGCTCACCCTCTTTCTGCTGATCACCGAAAAGCTGCCGGTCGATCTCACCGCCGTCGGAATCATCGTGGCGCTGATGGTCACCCGGGTGCTGACCCCGGTGGAGGCGGTGGCCGGTTTTGCCAATCCGGCGGTGATCACCGTCGGGTCCATGTTTCTCATCAGCCGGGCCATGATCCGCACCGGATCACTGGGTTTTCTGGCCCAGCGGATCATCAAGCTGTCCCGGGGCAAAACGATGCTGGCCATGCTGCTGGTCCTGCTGATCGTGGGCGTGGCCTCGGCCTTTGTGAACAACACGCCGGTGGTGGTGCTCTTTATCCCGATCATTCTCAACCTGAGCTGTGAATACGGTCTCAGCCCGTCCAAATTCCTGATTCCGGTCTCCTATGCCTCCATCCTGGCCGGCACCTGCACCCTGATCGGCACCTCCACCAATATCATCGTCCGGGACCTCAGCATCGCCGGCGGTTACGGCGATATCGGCATGTTCGAACTGTCGATGCTGGGGGTTCCCATCGCCGCGGTCGGAATTCTCTTTCTGCTGTTTGCCGCTCCCCGGCTGATGCCGGGCCATGCCACCCCCACCTGCGATATCGAAGACCGGGAAGACAAGAAATACCTGGCCGAAATCCGGGTTCCGGAAGACAGCCCCTTTGTCGGTCAAGACCCGAATCAGATTTTCACCGAAAAATACCCTTCCTTTGAGGTATTCGAGGTAATCCGCGGCACCCATATTCTCTATCCCTTCAGACAGGAAGTACGGGTTCAACCGGGGGATGTGATTCTGGTCAAGGGAACCGCCGGAGACCTGGTGACCGTTCTTCAGGAAAAAAAAGCGGAACTGCCTCATGTCGACCCGGAACTCAACTACAATGTGCAAGACAAGAATACGCTGATCCTGGAATTGATCGTACCGCCCCAGTCTTCACTGGTCGGTGAACACATCATGGAAACCGAACTGCGCGGCCATACCGACCTCCACCCCATCGCGGTCAAGCGGCGGCAGATCCATTATTCCGAACAGAAAATCCGAAATCTCACCCTGCGGGTGGGGGATATCATTCTGGTGCGGTGCACCCGGGACCAGCTGAATCAGATCCGGGGAGACGGAGATTTCATTATCGTGGAGGATGTTCACCATCAGATTCTTCACAAGCGGAAGGCGTCCACCGCCCTGGCCATTTTCGCGGCCCTGATCATCGCCGCCAGCACCGGACTGGCCGACATCATGGTCTGCGCCATGACGGCGGTGTTTCTGCTGGTGGTCACCGGATGCCTTCACCTTCGGGACGCTTACAGGGAGCTTCGCGGCGAGGTGCTCCTGATCATCGTGGCCACCATCGCTCTGGGCGCCGCCATGGAAAAAACCGGCGCCTCCATGCTCTACGCACAGCGCTTTCTGGGGGTGTTCCAAGGCGCGGGGCCTCAGGTGATTCTTTTCGCCATCGTGGTGCTCACCAGCATCTGCACCCATCTCTTGAGCAACAACGCCACCGCCGTTTTGCTGCTGCCCATCGCGGTATCCACCGCCCTGGGCATCGGGGTGGATCCGAAACCATTCATCATCGGGGTCTGCTTCGGGGCCAGCGCCTGCTTCGCCACCCCGATCGGGTACCAGACCAATCTGCTGGTCTACGGGCCGGGGGCCTATCGCTTTACCGATTACCTGAAGCTGGGCATTCCGCTGAACCTGATCGTCCTGATCATGGCCGGGCTGTTTATCCCCACATTCTGGCCGTTTTAGATTCAGAACACGAACCCGCCTTTTTACCCCGTGCATGCCGACCCGGCTGAAATTTTTACCTTGAAATTCAAAGATCCTCCTACTATGGTGGCGAAAAATTGTACGAAAAACGCTGATCCTGATAAAGTGAATTCTGAAGAAAACAGCCGAAAGGAGCCTGAAAATGACCTTTCATGTCACCTTGCAACCGATCCTGTCGATATTGGCCGGGATTCTGATTCTGGTCAAACCCAAACTGCTCAGCTATATCGTGGCCATTTATCTGATCGCAGTCGGGGTCCTCGGCATCGTCCGGTAACCAGCCTCCCTCCGATCGACGGTTTCAAAGATTATCTACCGACCCGGATCATCGGTTAAAGGCGCCACCCGTTCCCGAATTCGGCCCGATGCCGTCCATTCGAAAAAATCATCGGCGAGCCGTCTGCCGGCCTCCATGACACGGCGCCAATATGCCTTGCGCTCGGCATCCCGCCCCTGAAAGGTCCGGAAGTCATTTCGGTCGGGAATTTTGCCGTGGGGCAGCTTTTTTACGAATTCCCGTGAGGGGGCGACCATCAGCACGTTTTTCATGTATTCGGCTCTCGGCCGGCGCCATGCAAGCCCCTTGTCGAGCCACCCGGGAATGATCCGATCGGTATAGTGGGGAAACAGCACCAGCTTGCCGGGATTGTCGTCGAAGGGGAGGTTGAGGTGATAATCCAGAACCCCGCCGTCCCGGTAGAAACCGGGGGCCGCGCCCGGAATATCCCTCACCGCCTCCATGATCATGGGGATGGCGCCGGTGGCCATGAGCGCCGGCTTCAGGTTTTCGGGGGTCAGGGGGCAGGCTTGCATGGGAAACTCATCCATATTCCGGAACGGCGGCACATCCCGGGGATCATAAAACAACCCTCTTTCAAAAAACAGGCCCAGGAACCGGCGACCGACCGCATTGGCCAGAATGGCGGCTATAAACCCGAGTGTGAGCGGAGATGCCTGTCTGACCGCGGTGAGCCGCCGGGAGCGCACCGATAATATACTGAGCCGCATGAAGGGATGAGACAACACCTCCCGAACCCCGGCCTCATCCACAAAAGAATCGAGACCCCGCCGCGCCTCCCGGGTGACCTCCGCCGGTCCCGGCCGATCGGAATAGGCCTGGCTCAGGTAAGCGTGGTGAAACCGCTCGATCGCTTCTTCGGGATCATTTCGGGCCGCGGCCGCAAACCGCCAGGCCCCGATGGAAGAACCCACCAGAAACAGCGGTTCGGTTCTCGGCCCGAACCATCTTGAAAACAGCATTCCATCCAGATGGGCCAGCACCAGACACTTGGGGCCGCCGGCGGCGCCGGCCACGGTAGACACATCCTCGGGCGCCAAACCGCCCTCCCGAATCCGGTCCAACGCCTCCTCGCCGGCCATGCAGAGCAGATTTTCAGACATATCAAGAAAGCCTCCGGTTTGTGGTACATCCCTATACCTTCATCCTTTTTTCACTGTCAACCGGAAGATTTTAAAGGTATTCCTTAAATTCACCCCGGTACGGATTCGGCGTGGTTGACACCCGCCCTTCTCTTTCTTAGAATTAGTAATAATTTTAGGTGAAAAAGCTTCATCAAAAAACAAAATCGCACCGGAACCACAGTCGATGCGAACTCATTGATAAGGGAGACCGACCATGGCGAATTCAAGGGATATGGGCAACCCCCAGCAGGGCATGTCCGAACAACAGTATTTGGCGCAGTTGAAATCCACCTTCATGCAGATGCCGAACGACATTCCGCTGTACATGTTTGTGCAAAAAGGCAAAGAGGATATGTTCGTGCAGGCCAACCGGCAGATCGTGCGGGCCTTTCGGGAGCTGACGAACAAGATCGCCTTCAAAGAGTTCAGCCTCGACCACGAATTGGCAAAAAAATGGAACGTCACCCACTCCCCCACCCTCCTGGTGGCGCCGGAGCGCTTTTCCATTCGCTGGCTCGGCGCCCCTCTGGGGGAGGAAGGCCGCACCTTTCTGGAAACCCTGCTTCTGGTGGGCATGAACCAAAGCCACCTCAACGAGGAGGCCCGGAAGGTGCTTCGCAAAATCGATTCGCCGCGGGATGTCAAGGTGTTCGTGAGCCCCACCTGCCCCTACTGCCCTCAGCAGGCCCTCAACGGGGTTCAGGCGGCGGTGGAAATGCCGGACATGATCAACCTGGAGATCGTTGATATTCAGTGCAACCCGGATCTCGCGGAAAAATACTCGGCCCACAGCGTACCCCAAACCTATGCCAATGACATCCTGGTGGGCCAGGGCGCTCAGTCTCAGGAAATCTTCTGCCTGTCGCTCCAGAAGCTGGAGCCCCAGAGCGTGTTTATCCCGGATGTGGATGCGGAGCTGGTGGAAAATGACCTGGTCATCGTGGGCGGCGGACCGGCCGGCCTCACCGCCGGCATCTATGCGGTGCGCAGCGGTCTGAATTCGGCCATCGTCGAACGGGAGGCCCTGGGCGGCCAGGTGGCCACCACCCCCATTGTGGAAAACTATACCGGATTCACCCAGGTGGGCGGCAAGACCCTGGTGGACATCATGGTCAGCCATGCCCTTCAGTACACGACGATTTTTCAGGGGGAAGAGGTCCTCGACATTCAGCCGGGCGACCCGGTCGTGGTGCAGACCTCCCGGCGAAAATTTCACACCAGAGCGGTCCTTCTGGCCACCGGCGCCGTCCACCGTCATCTGGGGGTCCCCGGGGAAAAACGGCTGTCGGGCAAAGGGGTGAGCTACTGCAGCACCTGCGACGGGCCCATCTTCGTGGGTAAAAAGGTGATCATGGTGGGCGGCGGAAACAGCGCGGTCACCGAAGCCCTCCATCTGCATCACATGGGCGTGGATGTCACCCTGGTTCACCGGCGGGACAAATTGCGGGCCCAGGATTATCTGATTCAGAACCTCAAGGACGCCGGCATTCCCGTCCTCTGGAATACCGAGGTCCAGGAAATTCGGGGAGAAAACAAGGTGCAGGAGGTGCTCCTGCTCAATAATCAGACCGATGAAACCTCGACCCTGGCCACCGACGGCGTGTTCATGGCCATCGGCTACTCCCCGGCGGTGGAACTAGCTCAAAAACTGGGGCTCCAACTCACCCCCGACGGATTCATCAAGCATGACCGTCACCGGACCGGAATTCCCGGCATCTACACCGCCGGCGATGTGGAGGGCGGTTACAAGCAGATCGTCACCGCCGCCGGCCAGGGCGCCGAAGCCTCCATGGTCCTGTTCGAGGATCTGCTCAACCCCTACTGGATGCAGAAAAAGGAAGCTTCATGAGTATATCGGAGAACTTCTTGAAGGTGCGGAAGGAGGTACCCGAGGAGGTCACCATCCTGCTGGCCTGCAAAACCCGCACCCCGGATGAGGTGGCGGAAGTGATCGCCGCCGGCGCCACCGATCTGGGGAACAATTATGTGCAGGAGGCCGAGGAGATGGTCGAGGCCATGGGCGATACGGCTTTTCAGGCCCGGTGGCACATGATCGGCCCGCTTCAGAAGAACAAGATCAACAAAGCCCTTCGGCTCGTGGATGTGATCCAGACCGTCCACTCGGTCAAGCAGGCGGAAGCCATCGACCTGCGGGCCTCCCGAATCGACAAGGTCGTCTCCGCCTTCATCGAAATCAACAGCGGCCGGGAATCCAATAAATCGGGCATCGATCCGGATTTTGAAGAAGTCAAGCGGCTGGCCGGGAAGATCTCCGAATGCAACAACCTGAAATTAGAGGGGCTCATGACCATGGGCCCCTTTCTGGATGATCCCGAGGAGATTCGACCCTATTTCCGGATCACCCGGGACCTCTACGATCAGGTGCGGAACCTGAATCTGCCCGGCGCCGACCTCAAATACCTCTCCATGGGCATGACCGACTCCTACCGGGTGGCCATCGAGGAAGGGAGCAATATGATCCGGCTGGGTACGGGGATTTTCGGGCCGCGGGCGTAAAAAAAGTAACAGCGAAAGTGTATACCGAAGCATAAACAAAAACAGGCAGGGAAGTGAATGCCCCTGCCTGTTTTTTTTGAAATTAAACTGAAATCAAATCCGATGCCCGCCGTCCACCTCAAGTACGCGGCCGTTGAAAAAATCGCACTCGACGATGAATTTCACGGCCTGTGAAATTTCCTTCATTTCACCTAACCGACCCACCGGAATCTGATCCACGATCTTTCCGATCACTTTCTCATCGATCTTCTGCACCATTTCGGTATTGATATAGCCCGGTGCGATGGCGGCGGAGCGGATGCCGTACTTGGCCAACTCCTTGGCCCAGGCCACGGTCATGGAGGCCACACCGGATTTGGTGGCCGAATAGTTGGTTTGTCCGAAATTGCCTGCCCGGCTGATGGAGGAGATATTGATCAGCACCCCCTTGACCCCGTGCTTCACCATCTGAAAGGCCGCCTCCCGGCCGCAGAGAAAGACGCCGGTGAGATTGACCGCAATAACCTTGTCCCATTTGGACATCTGAAACTTCTGAACCTCCTCCCCTTTTTTCCGGATGAAGAGGCCGTCGGCGGTGATCCCGGCATTGTTCACCAGGACGTCGGGCGGACCGTTCTCTTGGGTATAGGTTTCGAAAAACGCCTCGACATCGGATTCGCTGGTGACGTCCACCACCTTCCCGTCGATGCCGGTTTTCTCTTTGAGTTCATCCAGATTCTCCTGGATCACGTCCAGGGCATAGGGTTTGGCCCCG
>JAABSQ010000614.1 GCA_011390315.1 Desulfobacteraceae bacterium | reverse complement strand
TTTCCAGTCGTTTCAAATCGGTGATGTCCCTGTGGATGATAACGCTGCCGGCCGGCCGTCCTGAAGAATCATAGTATGCGGCGCCGCTGAGACTGACATCGATTATTTTGCCTGATTTGGTATACCGACGGGTTTCAACGCCGGGCAGTTTTCTCCCGGCGGCGATTATTTCGAGCCATGTCCGGGTTTCGGGCCAGTTTTCCTCGGGTACGAAATCCATGCGCCGGCCCAGACATTCTTCCGATGTCCACCCGAAAACGGAAGTAAAGGCGGGATTTAAATAGATGACATATCCCATCATGTCATAGACGATGATCGGGTCCGGCGCCGCATGCATGACCGACCGGTATTTTTCTTCGCTGACCTTGAGAGCTTCTTCCGCTTCCTTACGTTCAGCTATTTCTGTTTGTAATTTATGGCTGTATTTTTGAAGACGTTCCATGAACTGGTTGAAATATCGAATCAGCCGGCCGACTTCATCCGTCGACCCTGCTCGAGACCGTACTTTGAAATTGCCGCGGCCGCCTTCTTCCATTTTTTCAATGAGATCACGCAGGGGATTGGTGATCAGCCCGCTGACAAAATAGGTAATCGGCAGGACCAGGAGAAAAGCGGCCATCAGGGTGCCGGCCATGATGTTGGTCAGATGGCGGAGGGGGGCATAACTTTCATCCAGATAGCTGCAGGCCGCCACCACCCAGTCATATTCCGGAATGGAATTGAAAATGACCAACTGCCGCCTGGCACGGGGCTGGTCCGGGCCCTGCCAGAGATATTCGATACGACCGTTTTTTTTTGTCAAAAGCCGGGTCAGGGGTTCGAAAATCGAATCGGAACGATTCAGGATATTGACCCCCTCAAAAGAAGGATGGATGATCATGCGGCCATGCCCGTTCATGACAAAGGCGTATCCGGATTTCCCGAACCGTTGTTCCATGATGATTTCCCGAAAATCATCCACATGAACCAGCGCGCTGAACTCTTCCCGGTATGAAGAGACGTTGATGATCCAGTCCCAGGGTTCGAAATACGACATGAACAGCGCTTTGGGTCGAGGCGTTTCATCTCCCGGATTCCGCCAACGATATTCGAGATAGCCTTCTTTCCTGGATATCATTTCCCGGACAA
>JAABSQ010000613.1 GCA_011390315.1 Desulfobacteraceae bacterium | reverse complement strand
GGGTGCAGCACCATGGTACCCTGGCTGTCGACGCAGGCGATGTATCCGGTGTCGCCTATGGTCTGGCTGAGGAGCACTGATCGAGCCCTCGCCTGGGCTTCCTCCCGGGTCATTAACCCTTTCTCCTGCATGTCATAAATATCCTGAACGATTTCCAGGTTCTTTTCCGCCACCGCCCGCAGATGATTTTTAATTGAAACCGTCACCGCGGTCCGGACCATATTCAGCAGCGCAGCAGTCGAATTTTTCAGTTCACTTTCGATATTTTCCTGAACCGTCCGGCGCACGATCATGTAGGTAAATGAGCCGAAGGAAATCAGAATCAGCATGAACAGAGCGGCATAACTGTAAAGCAGTTTGTGGCGGATTTTCAGGTTGTAATAATAACGAAAAAAACGCACAAGTCACCCCCGCAGCATTGTCACTGAAAATAATTCAGCCAGGGAATTTTGAAATTGCTTTGAATAAGTTTCTGAAACTGTACTACACCGGATAATGCATCCTTCAACAGCATGCGCTCCCCTTTTTTCAGATCCCCCGGATTCAGGTAATTATCCGGAACCATGCCGTTTTGCCATTTGTGCAGGTTGGACCGGATCTTGAACATCATGAGCGTTTCGAAACTGGTTCGGAAAAAATCCGCCTCATCCGCTGCCAGAGCCTTCTGACGAATCAGTTCAGTCAGTCTTCCCAGGGTAGAAACTTCGCGGATTTTATTTTTTATCGCCATCAGTCGCATACCGTTGATGAAATGAACCAGCCCGCCGGTCTTCAGATTAATCTCGTTTTTGTGCGGACCGTTTTTGTCGGTGACTATATTTCCCAGAAAATTGATCGGCGGCCTGAACTGCTGATCATCACGAATCAGCAGGTGTTCGGTGCGCACCGCGTCTTCGAGCAGACTGAAAATCTCTTCCCACAGTCGATCCGTCAGGTGCGGGTTGCCGCCGATCGGACGATAATCCAGGAGAATGGTCAGCGTCCGGACATCTTCGGGATCGAAGGATTCGACGCTCCTTCGGACCAGATCCATCCAACCGCTGATGGGTCCGCGCCACTTGGGATTGACGGCCATCACATCGCCGGTACACTTTTGAAATCCGCACCTGGACAGCCCTTCGACCGCCAGTTCGGCCAGACGGCTGAAATATTCTTCGACGGCCCGGGTTTCGCTCGGGTCCGGATCTGCGTAAATGATGGCATTGTCCTGATCGGTCCGAAGCGTCTGTTCGCGGCGGGCGGTGCTGCCCATGTTGATCCAGCAGTAATCGACCGGCGGTGATCCGTACCCGGACCGCTTCATTTCCTCTTCGCTCAGTTCAATAATTCGGCGAATCAGGCGATCGTGGTGATCGGACGATATGGCCAGGATTTCATTCACCCCGGCCTGTTCCGACAGAAGAACGCCCAGCAGATTATTGAATTCCAGGCTGATTTCAGCCAGTGAATCGATCGTCTGCCGCTTTTCGATTTCCTGGATCAGCAGGAGCGACTTGGCGCCGGGGGTCTTTACCAGGTCGACCAGGCTGACGATGCCCACCAGCGTACCACGTTCCATCACCGCCAGTGTTTTGACCTGGTTATGAATCATGGAGGCCATGGCCTGGCCGATATAGGCTTCGGGCGATATCGGCGCCAGTTTCGGATTCATGATCCTTTGGACGGGGCATCCTTTCCCGGGGTCTGCCGAATCGGCAACCAGGCGCCGGACCATGTCCATCGCCGTCAGCATCCCTTTCGGGTGGTGCTGCTCATCAACCACGACCAGCCCGCTGATGTTTTTCATCGTCATCAGCCGTGCAGCCTCCTGGACCGATGTATCCAGACTGCAGGTCGTCACCGGAAAGGTCATCACATCAGCCACCTTTCGGCGGAAGAGCGAATGCTCGCAAACGGCCGCAGGTTCAAACGACAGTTCGGAACTGATTTTTTGGTACATCAGCCGCATGCGCTCGGCCAGAAGCGTGTTGAAAAACCCGGAAAATTCCGGATGCGCATAGATCAGCCGCTCCAGATCTTTTCTGAATATCAGACAGCAGACCAGATCTTCATGCGCCCGCGCAGAACCGGGATACCGCTCCCGAGACAGGACGACGGTTTCGCCGAAGAAGTCATACCTCCGCCGAAACCCGACTACCGACTCCTGTCCCCGGTCGTCCGTTACCACTATATCCGCGGACCCGGACATGACCACAAACAGGCAGTCCAGACTCGGCTCTCCCTGCTTGAAAACATATGTTCCGGCGGTATAGGTCTCGACTTCGACCTTTTGAACCGTTTCATCCAGCACCGTATCCGGGAGCATTTCGAACGGATTGGTTCGGGCGAGTGTTTTTATAATTGAATCCATCATATTCAACCGCCTCGTTCAGAAAATAGACTGTACTCCGTTTTCCAAGAAGAATCTTCAGATTTCCAGGGCGGGGAAAAGAATGTCGATCCTGGCGGAAATCTCCTCACACCGGCGCTCCTTTTCCCCGATCCAGGCTGCGGTACTGAATCGCTTCGGAGACATGGTTCACCTGAATCTCGGGCGAGGCCTCGAGATCGGCGATGGTTCGAGCGATCTTGAGCACCCGGTTGAAGGCCCGGGCGGACAGGCCCAGCCGGTCCACGGCGGTCTCCAGGAGTTGCCCGGAGGCCGCGTCGATGTCGCAGTGGGCGGTGATGTGGCGGCTGCCCATCTGGGCGTTGCAGTGGATTTTTGTTCCGGAAAACCGCCTGGACTGAATGTTTCGGGCTGCGGACACCCGCTCCCGAATGGTTTTGGACGATTCGGCTTTCGATTTTCCGATAAGATCCTTGTAGGGAACCGCCGGCACCTCCACATGGATATCGATGCGGTCGAGCAGCGGGCCGGAAATTCGGGACCGGTACCGCTGAATCTGCTGAGGGGTGCAGCGGCATTCGTGCTGTGGATCCGAATAATAGCCGCAGGGGCACGGGTTCATGGCGGCGATGAGCATGAAGGAGGCCGGGTATGTGAGGGCGGTGGTGGCCCGGGAGATGGTTACTTTCAGGTCTTCGAGAGGCTGACGGAGCACCTCCAGAACATGCTTTTTGAATTCGGGCAGTTCATCCAGAAACAGCACCCCGTTGTGGGCTTTGGAGACCTCCCCGGGCCGGGGGATATGGCCGCCTCCGATCAGGCCGGCATCGGAGATGGTATGGTGGGGCGTCCGAAAGGGACGTCGGGTGATCAGTGCCCGATCCCGCCCCAGCAAGCCCATCACGCTGTAGACCTTGGTGGTCTCCAGGGCTTCATCAAACCCCATCGGCGGCAAAATCGACGGAATCCGCTTGGCCAGCATGGTTTTACCCGAACCCGGGGGGCCGATCATGACCAGATTGTGGCTTCCGGCCGCGGCCACTTCCAATGCCCGCTTGACATGCTCCTGACCCATGACCTCGGAAAAATCGTCTTCCATTCCGTTTCCCCGGCCGAAAATCTCGGTCACATCCGCCCGGATCGGTTCGATCGGGTCCAGGCCCCGGAAAAACTCGATCACCTGGGAGAGGGTCTTGGCGGGCAAAACCGAAATGTCCTGGACCACCGATGCCTCCCGGCCGTTTTCTTCGGGAACGATGATGCCGGTGTATCCCGCCTCCTTGGCCGCGATCGCCATGGAAAGAGACCCTTTTACCGCCTTGATGCGACCGTCCAGAGAGAGCTCCCCGAGAATCAGGTGGCTGTCGATATATTCCTGAGGAATCAGCCGGGTGGCGGCAAGAATGCCCAAGGCCATGGGCAGATCGAATCCGGTCCCCTCTTTTTTGATATTGGCCGGGGCCAGATTAACGGTGATTCGGTCGTCGGGGAAGGCATATCCCGAATTGGTAATGGCCGTTTTGACCCGTTCCTTGCTTTCCTTGACCGATGCTTCGGGCAGCCCGACTGTGGTAAAGGTGGGAAGACCCGGGGAAATATCCACCTCCACTTCCACCAGATAGGCGTCGATGCCGATCACCGCGCTGCTGAGAACTTTTGCAAGCACATACACCTCCTTGTGCCGATTGAAAAACCAATCCATACCAGAAGAGGATTCTGAAAACAAATCTTTTGCGGCGGATGACGCCGGCGGTCGGTTCTGTTGTGAAAAACGCCGTAACCGGACGGAGCGGGCGGCCGCTGCCTGATTCGAGATATTTTAAACAAATTTCGCCGTTTTACCCCATTTTCATGATATTTGTCGGAAACCATTGATTTATTGTGTGAGCTTTATTAAGTTTACGCACAGCGGTAATTGCAGAAGATCACCGATCGACGGTGCTTACCTTTTCGCAGACGATGGATACGAGATATAAATATATGGAATTACAACAGCGTACACTTGCAAAACCGGTTACGATGTCGGGGGTGGGGGTGCATTCGGGCAAGAAGGTCACCCTGACCCTCAAGCCCGCTCCCATCAACCACGGTATTCAGTTCAGACGGGTCGATCTTCCGGACAGCCCCCGGTTGTCCGCCCATTTCAACCGGGTGGTGGATACCAGCCTGGCCACCGTGATCGGAGAAGGCGGATGCATCGTCTCAACGATTGAACATCTGATGGCGGCCTTTGCCGGTATGTCCGTGGACAATGCCCTGGTGGAACTGGACAATTACGAACTGCCCATCATGGACGGCAGCGCCGCCCCTTTTGTTCGGCACATGCGCGAAGCCGGATTCAAGCGCCAATCCGGGGCCAAGTGTTTTCTGGTGATCCAATCCCCCATCCATATTCGGGAGGGGGACAAATCGGTCCGGATTACCCCCGCACCCCATTTCAGGATCACCTGCACCATCGATTTTCCCCATCCCCTCATCGGCCGGCAATCCTATTCCCTGGAGGTCACCGACCGGTGCTTTGAAAAAGAGATCGCCGGCGCCCGGACCTTCGGATTTCTGCATGAAATCGAATACCTGAAGCGGTTCGGACTGGCCCGGGGCGGAACCCTTGAGAATGCGCTGGTGATTACCGAAAAAGGGATCCTCAATGAAACCGGGCTTCGGTTTCCGGACGAGTTCGTTCGGCACAAGATTCTAGACAGTATCGGCGATTTTTCGCTGCTGGGGCTTCCGATTCTGGGCCATGTGGAAGCGAACCGATCCGGGCATGCCTTCAACCATGCATTCCTGAAGGAAATTTTCGCGCGCAAAGATGCCTGGGAAACCCGCACCTACCACGACCTACAGGAATTCGGGCAATTCAATCCCCAACTCTTGGCTGTTTAATGCAGGATCAAGCCGCTGGCAATGGCATCCTTTCTTCATCGGTCCCCGCGGGGGATCATTTTCGTCTTCCTGATCGTTCTTCTGCCGGTCTGTTTTCCGGCGACCGCCCGATCCGCTAAACTGACCAATATCGTCATCACCAACAGCAAGGACGATCTGCTCATCTCTTTGAAGGTAGAAGGGGCGTTTGCCGGGGAAATCAAAAAAGCGGTCGAAAGCGGGGTTCCCACCACCTTCTCCTTTTTTCTCTCCATCGAGGAGGTTCGGCGGATATGGGCCGATAAAGTCATCGCCGAAGCCGCCCTGACCCATACCATCAAATACAACAATCTTAAGAATGAGTACAGGATTGAGCGTTCCTGGGAAGGAGGAAATCCGATTCAGGCCCTCTCTTTCGAGGAAGCCCGAAAGCTGATGACCGAGATTCAAAACTTTCGGCTCACTACTCTCGATAAACTGGTCAAGGGGCGGCGGTATCAACTCAGGGCCAAGGCCAAACTCAGCAAGATCACCCTTCCTTTCTATTTTCACTACATTCTGCTGATGGCATCGGCCTGGGAGTTTGAAACCGAGTGGTATACCATCGAATTCGTCTATTGAAAAAGCGGCAAAAAAAAACGGGCGGAAACATCCGCCATTCGGGAAGCATCCACCTTATTACCCATGGCAAAGCGCAGAGGAAAAAACCGATTTAAAAAACCATCCGGTTTTCTTACGGACCAGAACCGCCGTCGACGGAAGCGGGAGATCGTCCTCATATTCGTTATTCTGGGATTTGTGGCTTTTCTCACCTATCTGGAAAACCGCATCATCAATTTCGGCGGCGATTTTCCTATTTCCAATACCATTTTGATGTTCATCCTGATCAACATCAATCTGTTGCTGCTGATCCTTTTGATCTTCCTGGTATTTCGAAATCTGTTCAAGCTTCTTTATGATCGCCGCCGAAAGGTGATGGGCACCCGGCTTCGCACCCGTCTGGTGCTGGCCTTCATCAGCCTGACCCTGCTGCCCACCACCGTTCTTTTCTTCTTTTCAATCCATTTCATTACCACCAGCATAGAATTCTGGTTCAACGTGCCCATTGAACAGGCCCTGGAAAATTCCCTTCAGGTGGGCCGGCAGCTGTACCACCGGGTGGAGACCCAGAACCGGTTCCTGCTGGAGCGGATCGCCTATCAGATTCGCACCCGTGACTACCTGCGGCCGGATCAGCAAGACGGACTGGCCAACTACATCCAGGTGGTTCAGAAGGAATTCAATATTCAGGGCCTCGAGGTATATGACCGAAACGCCCGTCGGCTGTATGTGGCCCTGTCCCCGGAGCTCGATGCACTCCCCTTCGAGGTGGTATTCATGGGCAACCTGCAAAAGGACATGCGGGATCGCCCCATCCGTTCATTTTCCCAAAATACGGTGGCCGGAGAATTGAACCGGACGATCGGCGCCATTCCCTTCGGGGCCGAAGGCGCCGATGCCGAAGGCTTCATCGTCCTGTCCAACCTGATTTCTCCGGACCTGGCCGAAAACCTGGCCTCCATTTCCAGGGGATATGAGGAATACCAGCAGATCAAGCTGCTGAAACGGCCCATTCGGGTCACCTATTATATCACCCTCTCCATCGTGGCTTTGCTGGTCCTTTTCTGCGCCATCTGGTTCGGATTTTATCTGGCCAAATCGATCAGTGTGCCGATCCAGGAATTGGCTGAAGGGACCCGGCGGGTGGCAGAGGGGGATCTCGGTTTTTCCCTCACCGCCGTGGGGGATGACGAAATCGGAAGCCTGGTCGAGTCTTTCAACCGAATGACCCGGGATCTGCGGGCCAACCGGGATCAGCTCGAGTTGTCGGCGCGCATGCTGCGGCAGCAGAACATCGAAATCGAAGAGCGCCGGCGGTATATGGAGATCGTGCTGCGGAACATCTCCACCGGGGTCATCACCCTGGATGCAAAGGGATTCGTCATCACCGCCAACAAATCGGCGGAACGGATGTTCAACCTTCAGGCGGAGGAGATTCTGGGTCGAAGCTACAAGCGCCTGCTGGACGGGAAATTGCTGGATCTGGCCGACGAAATTCGGGAGAAAATCGATGAATCCCGGGAAGATGCGGCGGAAATGCCGGTCCGGGTGACCATTTCCGGGCGTTCCCGCAGCTTTATGACCCATGTCAGCGTGTTAAGAGACGATGCCGGCAACCACATCGGTCTGGTAATCGTCTTCGATGACCTGACCGATCAGGAAAAAGCCCAACGGATGGCGGCCTGGCGGGAAGTGGCCCGCCGAATCGCCCATGAAGTCAAAAACCCGCTGACCCCCATCACCCTCTCGGCCCAGCGGCTGAAACGAAAATATTCGAGCCGGATCGACGAATCGGTCTTTACCGAATGCATCCACATGATCATTGATCATGTGGAACTGATTCGAAATCTGGTGAACGAGTTTTCCACATTCGCCCGGTTCCCCGCGGCCAATCCCCGCCAGTGCGCCCTTGTCCCCATTATCGAGGAGACGATCGCCCTTTACCGGGAAGGGCATCCGGAGGTCCGCTTCGCGCTTCAGGCGCCGGAGAATCTGGTGCTTCTGAATCTGGACCGGCGGCAGATCAAACAGGCCATGATCAACCTGGCGGACAACGCCATCAGCGCCATGAAGGGAAAGGGCCGGATCACCTTCACCCTGACCCATGAACCGACGCTCAAGACGGTGCGATTGGAGGTGGCGGATACCGGCCCGGGAATCTCCCATGACGACAAGACCCGTTTGTTCGAACCCTATTTTTCCACCAAAAAAAGCGGCATGGGGCTGGGACTGACCATCGTCAGCACCATCATCGCCGACCACAACGGCATGATCCGGGTGCAGGACAACCCCCCCTGCGGAACCAAGTTTATTATCGAATTTCCGGTATAGCCGAAAAGGAGCGACCATGTTTCCGACCATAATGATAATCGATGATGAGCCTTCTATTCTCAAGTCTCTCAGCGGCCTGCTCACCGACGAAGGATTCGAGGTGATCACCGCCACCAATGGCTATGAGGGATTGAAGCGGATCGAGAAGGAATCTCCGGATCTGGTGCTGCTGGACATCTGGATGCCCGGCATCGACGGCATCGAGACTCTGAAGGAGATCAAAAAATCGAACCCCTCCATTCAGGTCATCATCATCACCGGCCACGGAAACATCGAAACAGCCGTGCGGGCTACGAAACTGGGCGCCTTCGACCTGATCGAAAAGCCGCTTTCCATCGACAAGGTCATCGTCGACATCAATAACGCCCTCAATTTCCGGCGGCTGGAAGAGGAGAATCGATACCTGAGAAAAAAGACGGTGGAAAAGCATTCCCTCAACGGCAGCAGCCGGGCGGTCAATGAGCTGAAAAAGCAGATCGCGGTGGTGGCTCCCACCCGATCCTGGGTGCTCATCACCGGTGAAAACGGGGTCGGAAAGGAGCTGGCGGCTCGTTCCATCCATCAGCTCAGCGACCGGGCCGAACAGCCCCTCATCGATATCAACTGCGCGGCCCTTTCGGAAGACCGGCTGGAAAGCGAGTTGTTCGGACATGAAAAAGGGGCCTCGACCGAAGACCCGGCCCGAAAACGGGGCCGGTTTGAAATGGCCAATGAGGGAACCCTGTTTCTGGATGAGATCGGAGACATGAGCATGAAAACCCAGGCCAAACTCCTTCGGGTGTTTCAGGAGCAAAAATTTCAACGGGTGGGCGGCGGCAGGGACATCAATGTGGATGTTCGGGTGATTGCGGCCACCAACAAGGATCTGGAGGCGGAGATTCAACGGGGCGCTTTTCGGGAGGAATTGTATTACCGAATCAACGAAATCCCCATTTCGGTGCCCCCCCTTCGGGAGCGGGTGGAAGATATTCCGGCTTTGGCCCAGATCTTCCTGGAAAAGCGATCCAAAGAAAACGGTCTCAAACCCAAGCGAATGACGCCTGAAGCCCTGGAGGTCCTCTGCGGCTATTCCTGGCCGGGGAATGTTCGGGAATTGAAAAACCTGATCGGTCGTCTGGTGATCATGCTGGATACCGACGTGGTGGACGTCTCCGATATTCCGGCCCCATACAACCCGGATCAGGGAGGGGGGTACCGAACCGAAGACGCCCTTTACGAACTGAATGATCTGGAAGCCGCCAAGGAGCGGTTCGAAGCCGAATTCCTGCATCGAAAACTCCTGCAATACGCTTACGACATCGAGCGAACCGCAAAAGCGGTGGGAATGACCCCGAAGACCCTTCAGGAGCGGTTGAACGGGTTCGGGATCACCCTTTGAGAATCATCGGCGGCGACCTGAAGGGACGCAAGCTTCGGCCCATCCGCGGAATGACCATTCGGCCGACCTCCGACCGGTTGCGGGAATCCCTCTTCAACATCCTCGGGGACCGGGTTCAGAATGCGGTGGTGCTGGACCTTTTCGCCGGCACCGGGGCCCTGGGGATCGAAGCCTTGAGCCGAGGGGCGCGCTTGGCGGTCTTTATAGACCGGTACAAGGGGGCGCTCTCCGCCGTGGCGGAAAACCTTCGGCAGTGCGGCATTCAAGACCGGGCTCGGGTGGTCCGGTGGGATATGGTTCGCGGCCTTTCGTGCATTCGGGACCACCAGCCTCCGTTCACGCTGGTCTTCATGGACCCGCCCTATGAGCGAAATCTGGTGGCGCCCGCCCTGAATCACCTGGCCGAAAGCCGGGCCCTGGCTTCGAAGAGTCTCATCATCGTGGAGCATTCGGCCCATGAACCGGCCCCCGAGCCTCCCGGGGAATGGCGGTTCGCCGATCAGCGGCGGTACGGAAAAACCCTTGTCTCTTTTTACAGTTGTGGTATGTAAGATCTTAAAAAATTTGGAGGAACCGTCCGCTCATGAAGAAAATCGCCATCTATCCCGGTTCTTTCGACCCGGTGACCAACGGTCATCTGGACATCATCGAAAGGGGCCTCAACATCTTTGACCGCATCATCGTCACCATCATGCGCAATCCCTCCAAGAAGACCCTTTTCACGGTGGAAGAGCGGATGGAAATGCTGGGCAACAGTCTGGCGGAGATCCCCAATGTAGAGGTGGACGTCTTTCACGGCCTTCTGGTGGATTATGCGGCCAAGCGAAAAGCCGATGCCATCCTGCGCGGCATGCGGGCGGTATCGGATTTTGAATACGAGTTTCAGATGGCGCTCATGAACCGAAAACTCAACCGGGATATTCAAACGGTTTTTCTCATGACCGGATTGCGATGGATCTTCACGAGTTCTTCCATCATCAAGCAGGCGGCCGAATTCGGCGGGGATATCGAAGATATGGTCTCGCCCATGGTCTGTCGAAAACTCAAGGAAAAATTCGGGTTCGCCGACCCCTCTGCCTGAACCCGTTCAGCGGCCGAACAGCAGCGGTTTGGAAATGAACCGTCGGGTGGAATTCACCGGTGAAATTCAATGGATCTGTGGCAGCTTCATATTTTCTGCAAGGTGATCGAATTCAAGAGCTTTTCCAAGGCCGGAAAAGTGGTTCATCTGTCTCAGCCCACCGTCAGCAGCCATATCAAAGATCTGGAGGACCATTTCGGCTGCAGGCTGATCGATCGGCTCGCCAGAGAGGCGCTTCCCACCAAGGCCGGAGAACTCCTCTACGGATACGCCCGAAAGCTGATCGCCCTGCGGGATGAAACCGAGGCCGCCCTGGCCGATTTCCATGGCAAGATCAAGGGCCGGCTGGCCGTAGGCGGCAGCACCATTCCCGGCGGCTATATTCTTCCCCGACTGGTCGGCGATTTCATTCGGGCCCATCCGGGGGTCACCCTCTCTCTGGAAATCGGAGATACAGAGGAGATCGTCTCCAAACTGTTGGAAGGAACCCTTGAACTCGGGATCATCGGGGCCCTGTCGAGGGACAAGCATGTTCGCCAGGAAAAATGGATGGCCGATGAACTGGTCCTGATCATTCCGGCGGGTCATCCCTGGGTCGGGCGACAGTCGGTGGACATCGCCACCTTGAGCGCCGAGCCGTTCATCAGCCGGGAGCCGGGGTCGGGCACCCTGGCCTCTCTTCAGTCGATCCTGTCGCGGGTCGATGCTGCCGTTGAAGACCTGCGGGTGGTGGCCGAGATGGGCTCCACTCAGGCGGTCATTCAGGGAATCAAGAGCGGGGTGGGGGTATCGATTCTGTCTCGAATGGCGGTGGCCGAGGAGATCCAGTCCGGAATCCTGCATGGCCTGGAAATCGAAGGGCTCGATCTTCGCCGCCGGTTTTACCTGGCCGTCCACCGCCACAAAAGCCCCTCGCCCCTGGCCGAAGCCTTTCTTCGATTCTTGAAAAAGACTTCGCCCGCCGAATAAACCGGCGGTGATCCGTTCAGGGGCCGACCATGTCCCGGTCGGTCAGTTTTTCCAGAAAATAGACCAGACAAAACCCGGCGATCGCCAGAAGCACCGCATACAGCAGGTATGCCTCCCGTCCGGTCGCCTCCAGGTAGAGGGTGGGCAGGATATTTCGCTCCACCAGGGGAATCACTTCGCCGTCCGGTTTGGTGAGGGTTTCCATCACGATTTTCCAGGGCCAGACCTTGTTGAGGGAGCCGATCATGAGGCCGGTCAGTAAGGCGACGGTGGGCCCGTAATACCGTTTAAGGGTCCAGTTGAGAAGGTGAGAAAAGGAGATCAGACCGACGGCGCACCCGGTTCCGAAGGTAAACAGGATAAAAAGCTTCAGGTCTTTGATGGCGGTAAAGATGTATTCGTATTTGGAGAGCAGCACCAGAATAAAGCTGCCGGAGATTCCCGGCAGAATCATGGCGCAGATGGCGATCATGCCGGAGAGAAAGACAAAGCCCGGCGTGGTGGGGGTCTCGGCCGGCACCGCAATGGTGATGAAGTAGCCGATCCAGATCCCGCCGATGCCGCAGAGTGCCGCGGCCGGATTCCAACGGGGTATTTTTTTGGCCACCACAATGGCCGAGGCGACGATGAGGCCGAAAAAAAAAGACCAGATCATCTCGGGATAATAGGCCAGCCAGAAGAGCATCAGCCGCGACAGCAGAAAAATGGCGGTGCCGATTCCGGCGAACAGGACCGCCAGAAAGGGGCCGTTGACATGCTCCCAGGCCTGTTTGAAATCCAGACGCAACATTTGACGCAGGGCCGTGAGGTCGAATGAGCGGATGGAGCGGATCAGCTCTTCGTAGATGCCCGAGATAAAGGCGATGGTGCCGCCGGAGACGCCGGGAACCGCATCCGCGGCTCCCATGGCCACCCCTTTGAGATACAGGGTGAGAACGGATCGGGGTTGGGATTTCATCGTGAATGCTTTCTTGAGGTGAGGGGTCAGTTCTCTTCCGCCTTCCACCCGTGTTCGCCGACCAGTTTGACGAACCGGCAGCCGCCCAGGGTGGAGCGGTTGATCCCGTGCTCATCCCGATACAGCTTGACCAGCTCCTGGGAATACCGGTCTCCCACCGGAATCACCATCCGTCCGGCCGGACCCAGCTGACTGATCAGGGGTTCGGGAACGGCGGGGGCCCCGGCGGTGACGATGATGGCGTCAAAGGGGCCTTCTTCCTTCCACCCCTCGGTGCCGTCGGCGTACCGGGTGACGATGTTGTGGTATTTGAGCCGGTCGAACAGGCGGCGGGTCTTCATATACAGGGAATGGACCCGTTCCACGGTGTAGACCCGATAAGCGATCTGAGCCAGAACGGCCGCCTGATATCCGGAACCGGTGCCGATCTCCAGCACCCGGTCTTCTTCGGAGAGGGCCAGGGCCTGGGTCATTTCCGCTACGATATAGGGCTGGGAAATGGTCTGTTGTTCGCCGATGGGCAGGGGAAAATCGCCATAGGCCTGATCCACCAGGGCCTCTCCCACAAAAAGATGGCGGGGGACGGCGGCCATCGCCTCCAGGACCTTGGGATCTGTGATGCCTCGGGCCCGAATCTGCCGCTGAACCATTTCCCGGCGCTGGCGCGCATATTTGGCGGATTCATCTTCCATGGAAAGATCCGTACCAAAAGGCCGGGCTCAGGTCAAGATATTAACTCAGCCGGCCGATGGAGGACATACGAACTGAAGATCATTAAATTTTATAGATGATGCGCTGGTCCGAAACGATGATATCCACGAACTTGTCGTGGGATTCCATGGGGATCTGGGGAATGATCTGTTCTTCGAAGGCCAGGGCCACCTTTCGAGTGGTGGCGGAAAGCTCTGGAATCAGCCAGTCGTAATATCCTTTGCCGGAGCCGATGCGGCCCCCTTTTTCATCAAAGGCGTATCCCGGCACGATGGCGATGTCCACCCGGTCTAGGGGCACTTTCTTGCATCGGTTCGGGTCGGGTTCGAGGACGCCTCTGGGGCCGGGCTTAAGATCGCGGGCAAAATCATCCACCTTCCACAGCGAAACCGTCTTTTTGTCTTTATCAAAGACCGGAAGGATGACGATTTTATTCTGGGTGAAGCATCGCCGAATGATGTTTTCCGTAGGGACTTCGGTGGGCAGGTTGACATAGAGAAGCGGAATTCGAGACTCGATAAAATTGGCGAAATCGAAAAGCCGATCCTCGATCTGTTTCGTTTTGGCCTCGCGTTCGCTATCGGAATACCCTTCGATCATTTTGACCATGTCGTTTCGAATACCGACTTTCTTTTCTCTGATCTCGTCCATTGT
This sequence comes from Desulfobacteraceae bacterium, assembly GCA_011390315.1. Taxonomy (GTDB): domain Bacteria; phylum Desulfobacterota; class Desulfobacteria; order Desulfobacterales; family Desulfococcaceae; genus JAABSQ01. The sequence continues at coordinate 1,271 of JAABSQ010000613.1, read as the reverse complement.
CGACAGTCTCCCGGATTAGGTATTTGTATATATCCTTCCAATATACAACATCGGCGGACAAAGTCAACTTGTAATAATCATTGACTAATTATGCCGGTGCATGCTAAAAACCGCATCGATTCCGGGTTCCGAACAAACCGCATGCCACTCAACACCGATATCGATTTCGGTACAAGCGTGAAATATAGGTAGACTTATGTTAGAGATCAAGTATGTCAGACAAAACCTTGAAGCGGTCCAGAAAGCCCTTTCCACCCGCGGCGACCGAGTGGATCTCAAAACCTTTGAAGATTGCGACGCTCGGCGCCGGGCGGTGCTTCAGGAAATCGAGACCCTGCGCCACCGGCGGAACGTGGTCTCGGACGAGATCGCGGCATTGAAAAAACAGGGCGAAGCGGCCGAAGACAAGGTCCTGGAGATGCGAGAGGTCTCCGCAAAGATCAAGGAGCTTGACAAATCTCTGGCCGAATACGACGAGACGGTTCAAAACATTCTCATGGGGCTTCCCAACACGCCCCATGAATCGGTGCCGGTGGGCAAAGACGAAACCGACAACCCGGTGGTCAAGGAGGTGGGAACGGTCCCGGTTTTTTCCGGCGAGCCCAAGGCCCACTGGACCCTCGGGGAGGAACTCGGACTTCTGGACCTGGAGCGGGCCGCAAAAATCACCGGAGCCCGGTTTCCGCTTTATTACGGGGCCGGGGCTCGTCTGGAACGGGCCCTGATCAATTTCATGCTGGATATCCACACCGCCGAACACGGCTACCGGGAGGTGCTGCCGCCCTTTATGGTGAACCGGAAGTCCATGACCGGGACCGGACAGCTGCCCAAATTTCAGGAGGATCTGTTCAAGATAGAGGGATGGGAGTATTTTCTGATTCCCACGGCGGAGGTGCCGGTGACCAATATCTATCAGGACGAGGTCCTGGACGAGGAGATGCTGCCGGTCTATTTCACCGCCTACACCCCCTGCTTTCGCTCCGAGGCCGGCTCTTACGGCAAGGATACCCGGGGGCTCATTCGTCAGCACCAGTTCAACAAGGTGGAGCTGGTCAAATTCGCCCTTCCGGAAACCTCTTATGAAGAGCTGGAAAGCCTTCTGGAGAATGCCGAAACCATTCTTCGGCGGCTCGAGCTGCCCTACCGGGTGATCACCCTGTGCACCGGCGATCTCGGGTTTTCGGCGGCCAAAACCTATGACATCGAGGTCTGGATGCCGGCCCAGAACACCTACCGGGAAATTTCATCCTGCAGCAACTTTGAAGATTTTC
>JAABSQ010000612.1 GCA_011390315.1 Desulfobacteraceae bacterium | reverse complement strand
AATGTAAAATCGTCCCTTTCAGATTCCAGCGAACCATCCTGACCATCCATTCTCATCCTGGCCATCCTGATTCAAACAATGAGGGCAATCCGAACCCATCACGAAATTCCTGACAAAACGATGTTTGTTATGATATCCTGACCTCACCATGAAAAAGCTCCTGAGCCCAAAAAACGACTTCGTATTCAAAAAGCTCTTCACCAGTGACACTGAGATCCTGACGGATTTGATCAACAATGCGCTTGAACTGACGGGTCCCGATCGCATCATCTCCGTGGAGGTGAAAAACCCGGACATTCTGCCGGATGAACTCGAAAGAAAGTTCATCATTCTCGATATCCGTGCGGTAGACGGCTCCGGCCATGAATACGACATCGAAATGCAGGTGCGCAGGTTCGAAAACTATCCCCGGCGCTCGCTTTTCTATCTTTGCAGGATGTACGAAAACCAATTGAAATCGGGAGAGGACTACTCGGAGCTTCATCCGGTCATCGGCATCCATTTTCTCGACTACACGCTGTTCCCCGACGCTCCCGACTTCCACTACCGCTTTCATCTCCGGGATACCCGGTATCCGCACCTGATATTGACCGACGACCTTTCCCTGCATATCTTCGAATTACCCCGGATTGAACAGCAAATGCAGGAGCAGAGACCCCGGGGATCCGGTGATCTGCTGGGTTGGCTCCATTTTTTCAACCACGCACAAGAGGGAGGAGAAAAAAACATGAAAGAGCATTACAAAAACCCGATGATTCACAAAGCATTGGATGCCTTGCAAGCCTTGAGCGCGGATGAAAAAACCCGGGAATTGGCAGAAAGAAGGGAGAAGGCGTTGAAAGACGAGGCCATGTTTTTGAATGAAGCCAAAAAAATCGGTCGGGAAGAAGGCAGGAAAGAAGGTCGGGAAGAGGGTAGGAAGGAAGGCAGAAAAGAAGAGAAAAAAGAGACAGCTATCAATCTGCTGAAATTGGGAGTGCTGCCGATCGAGCAGATCGCTGAAGCGACCGGGTTGAGTGTGCGGGAAATCGAAAATGTAAAATCGTCCCTTTCAGATTCCAGCGAACCATCCTGACCATCCATTCTCATCCTGGCCATCCTGATTCAAACGTGAACCCATCTGAATCAGGATAGCCAGGATGAGTGAAGGATATGCAGGATGTAACGGAATTATCCTGCCCATCCTTTTTTATCCCGGCCATCCTGATTCAAACAATGAGGACAATCCGAACCCACCACGAAATTCCTGACAAAACGATGTTTGTTATGATATCCTGATGCTGCCATGAATACGACATCGAAATGCAGGTGCGCAGGTTCGAACACTACCCCGGGCGCTCGCTGTTTTACCTGTGCAGAATGTATGGGGACCAGCTGAAATCCGGCGAGGATTACTCGGAGCTTCATCCGGTTATCGGAATCCATTTTCTGGATTACACCCTCTTTGCCGATGCGCCCGATTTTCATTACCGCTTTCATCTGCGAGACACCCGGTATCCGCGCCTGATATTGACCGACGACCTCGCCCTACATATACTTGAATTACCCCGGATTGGGCAACAAATGCCGGCGCCGGGAGTTCGTGGTACCGTTGATCTCTTGCATTAACTCTTCATTTTCAATCACGCATAAGCGAAAGGAGAAAGAAAAATGAAACAGCATTACCAAAATCCCATGGTCAACAAGGCTCTGAAAATTTTGGAAGAATTGAGTGCGGATGAAAAGATTCGGGAACTGGCCGAAAGAAGGGAAAAAGTATTGAGAGATGAGGCCATGTTTCTGAATGAGGCCAAGAAGATCGGGCGGCTTGAGGAAAAAAAGGAAATTGCTATTAAACTGCTCAAGAAAAACTTATTGCCGATCGAACAAATAGCGGACCTGACCGGTTTGGACATACAGGAGATAGAAAAATTGAGGCTATTGATTTCAGAACCCGGTGAATCATCCTGATCATCCTTTTTCATCCTGACCATCCTGATTCAAAAAACGACCAAATCGAATCAGGATGGCCAGAATAAACGAAGGATATCCAGGATGGCACGACATCATCCTGACCATCCTTTTTCATCCCGGCCATCCTGATTCAAACCCCTACATCCCCAAATAATCCAACTCATACGGCCAGGCCTCGTGGCCGCCTTCGATAAACCACACCCGGTTGTATCCACTGGCATTGAGGATCCGCTGGGCTTCGTAGCCCCTCAGGCTGATTTTGCAAAAAGGCAGGATATCGGTGTCTTCGGGGAGTTCGTTGATCCGGTCCCGAAGTTCGCCCAAAGGGATATGGATGACCTTGTCGTAGGCCATCTTGAGCATTTTGTTTTCGTCAGGTTCCCGGACGTCCAGCAACACCACCTCCCCCTGATCCATGCGGCGTTTGGCTTCGGCCGGGGAAATGCAGTGCGCCAGGCCGTCGAGTTTGTTGGAGAGCACCTGGGCGCAGGCGGCGATCGGGTCGATGGGCGGGCTGTAGGGTGGGGCGTAGGCCAGGTCGATGTCGGCCAGATCATCCAGGGCGCCGCCGTAGAAGATGGTGGAGGCGGCCACGTCCAGTCGTTTGTCGCCGGCCCCCATCCCGGCCACCTGCACCCCGATGACCTTGCGGTCTTTTCGATTGGCCAGCATCTTGATTAACAGATATCGGGCGTCTTTCATATAATGGGGTTTATCCGGCCCCCCCCAGATGACCGATTCATAGTCGAGATTCAGCCGAATGGCCTGGGTTTCGGTCAGTCCGGTGCGGCCCACGGTGAAGTCGAAGGCCTTGACGATGCCGGTGCCGGTGATGCCGCTGAAGGGGGACGGCCGCCCGGCGATGTGGTTGGCGATGATTCTGCCCTGCTTGTTGGCGGTGGAGCCCAGAGGCGCATACATGTAGTCTCCGGCGCCTTTTCCGGCGTAGTGGTTGACCACGCAGTCGCCCCCGGCATAGATATCCGGATCACTGGTTTGGCAGTACTCGTTGATGATAATGCCCCGGCGGCAGGACAATCCCGCGGCCTCGGCCAATTCGAAATTGGGCCGGGTGCCCACCGCGATGATGGCCAGATCCGCGTCATAGGTGTTCTGGTCGGTCTGGACCGCCGTCAGCTTATCATCGGCGTCATCCCCCAGAAGCGCCGTCACCCGCTCGCTCAGGACCACCTCGACATCATTGTCGTCCAGGTGAATCTGGGTATAATCGGCCATGTCCTTGTCCAGGACCCCGGGCAGGATCTGGTCCTGCATCTCCACCAGCGTGACATCCAGCCCTTTATAGATCAGGGCTTCCGCCATTTCCATGCCGATAAACCCGGCGCCTACCATCACCGCCTTTTCCAGCCCCTGGGACTCGACCTCCTTGACCAGGGTATCGGCATCGTCGGGATGGGTCATAAACCAGACATTCTTGAGATGAATCCCCGGGATCGGCGGCCGAAAAGGGCGACCGCCGGTGGCCAGAACCAGTTTGTCATAGGACAGATCGGTTTCCTCGCCGGTGGTGAGGTTTTTGACCCGCACCGTTTTTTTCTCCCGGTCGATGCTCAGGGCTTCGGTTCGGTTCATCACCTTGAATCCCTTGGTCTTTTCAAAAAATTCAGGGGTTCGGGGGAGCCCCACCTGGGTATGGGTGAGGGCCTTGATATTGGGAAAGACCCCTTCCACATAATAGGGCAGCCCGCAGGCCCCGTAGGAAACCAGTTCTCCTTTGTCGATCATGGTGATGTCCGCGTCGGGCATGAGCCGCCGCAGTCGGGCCCCGGCTTTGGGTCCGCAGGCCACGCCGCCGATGATGAGCACGCGCAATGGAGTCGTCATGGATCACATTCCTTTCTTCCGCAATAGGGTCAAGCGCCGGCGGTGTGTCCGGCGCGGAAAATGGTATGCCTCAAGATTGTGTCTCATATCTTAAAACAGGGATCTTACTAAGGGCGGCGCGGGGTTGTCAATGATGTAAAGCGGAGAAAAAAATACGGAACTGCCGCTCAGGGAGCGGCAGACGCCATGTTCAGCCGAAAAACGGGTGAGATGGGGAATTTTTATGGATAAATCGATATTCGCGCCGAACCGCTAACAGGTGAGATGGAATCCGGCGGCCACATCCTTGCCTTCTTCATGGAGTTGGTTGAAGGTCTTCACGGCCTGGCCGGATTTCTCTTCGATAAGCTCGATTCCCCGGTCTTGGACCCCGGTGCGGAAGGCGTCGGTGGATTTCATGTTTCCGTAGTAGCCGGTTCCCACCACCAGAATGTCCGGGGCTTTGTCGAGGATGTCCCGAATATCCTCGAGAGTGATTCGGTGGCCTTCATCCCGCCACCATTCGGGGACGACCCTGCCCTCGATGATTTTGATATCGTTGGAGTAGATTTCTCCGTTTACCGTGATCTTGCCGAACCCGTAATCCTGAATCATATGCGCCTCCTTGTCTCGACCTGCAGCGCCGTATTACTGTCTAGTCTTCCGGTGGCCGCCCTTCCGGTCGTTCCATTTCGTCGATCCATCCCTGAACCCGATCCGGGCCGTATTCCGCTTTCCAGGCGGTGACGATTTCATCCACCGGGATATCGGTTCGCTCACCGTGATAGGCCAGATATTCCATGAATTTCCGGTTGTCCACACTGTAAGCATGGAAAATGGAATCCTCAAGCCCGTCGAATTCAAGGGGGGGCACCCGGTGTTTTCGGCAGAGTTCGATGTTGAAGGCGGGGGTGCATTTGACCCACCGGCCGTTCAGGAAGAATTCGGTATACCCGTGATAGACGAATCGGTCCGACCCGAGGTGGTCCAGCAGCTGCCGGGTGGCGATATGGTTGCGGACATCGGCGAACCCGATCCGTGAAGGAATACCGCAGGCCCGGCCGAGAGCGCACAGAAGCCCCGCTTTGCTGATGCAAAATCCCTTTCCGGTCTTCAAAACGGTGCTGGCCCGGTAATGATCGGGGCGGTAAAACGGCCGGTACGGGTCGTAGCGGATGTCGTCTCGAACCGCATAGTAGAGTTTTACCGCCTTGGAAACCGGGTCGTTGCCCACGCAACCGGTTTTTTCCAGGGCGTAGGTCTGAATATCCGGGTGACCGCTGTCGAGGATATCGGTGGCGCACAGATAGATCGACTCCGGTGGTTTTATCGGGTCAGCCATAGATTTCATCTCAAAAAATTTTCGCAGATTTTCAGCGGCGGTTTCGGCTGAATTTCCAGATCAACGTCCCCGCTATACAGAGGCCGCTCACCACTGCGGCGATAACGAGGAAGGGATAGAAAAAGATATAGATCATTGTGGAGCAAGCGGCGACGGTCAGTACCAGCAGACAGCAGAGCAGAAAGATCGTGGAAAAGGAAGCCGTCAGGGAGACCGCGTACTTGCTGGAATAGCGAAAAGAAATTTCCATCTTCCGCTCGGCTCGGGGTCGGTTCGGGGCGGGTTGAAAACGGACCACCTGATCTGAAGGCATGCCCTCGGCAGGGGTGCGGCGGACCCGAACGGCGGAGGGAGAGGGGGCCGGTTTCGGGTTCGGTTCTACATACTTTCGCAGACCCGGATGTTCCCGCAGGACCCGTTCCAACGGATACCGGTCTTCTCCGGTTTTGAGGGTCAGCCCATAGGCCTGGTATTCCGAGAGCGCTCGGGCTTCATCCACCATTCGGTAGACCCAGGCGTTGCCCTCTTTTTCTTTTTGAATGAATCGGCCGAGATCGCATTTTTCCGAATCGCTGATACGGGTAAGAACGCTGGATACGGTTCCGATTTTGACTTTCCGGCCCGTCCGGCCGGAGAGCTTGTCGGCGATATCCCTCGATCTGGAGGGTTCCCCTCGCAGTAGAATGCCGATCACCTGTTGAATGTTGTTTTTGTCGATACTGGATTTGTAAATCATGGTCTGACTCCCGCCTTAGGATTTGTTGATGCGATCACGGAGTTTGCCCGAGCACTTGAATGTCACCACCTGGCGCGGAGACAGCATCATATCGTCCCCGGTGGCCGGATTTCTGCCGCGGCGCTGCTTTTTTTCTTTTACGCAGAATTTACCGAACCCGCTGATGAGCACATCTTCGCCGTTTTCCATCGTCCGTTTCATAATTTCCAACAGTGTTTCGATGAGATCCGTGGTCTCCTTTTTGGAAAACCGAAGCTCCGTTTGAATCTCCTCGATGATGCGTGCCTTGGTCAAGGTCATTTTTCAGGGTCTCCTTTTCGTCGATCTGTCGTTGGGCTGCCGTCAGGCTGTCTTTGGGATTGTATTGAAGTCCCGGATGTGCCGCCCGCCGAATAGGAGCGGACGAACCCGTCGATCAATTGCCTGGCGATACTTCCCCACCCCGGAATGTCGGGCAGGTTATCCGGGGTGAACCAGTCGGCATGAAGAATTTCCGCGCCGTCTTCCTGAATCTCGCCGCCGGCGTATTCCGCGGTAAACCCCACCATCAAGGAGCCTGAGTAGGGCCAGGGTTGACTGCCGAAATACTGAATGTTTTCGACCTCGATGGCGACTTCTTCTCTCAATTCCCTTCGGACCGCCTGCTCGAGGTTTTCCCCGGGTTCCACATACCCGGCGATGACGCTGTAGAGCTTTTGATTCGGATATCGACCGGCATGGGCCAGAAGCAGCCGTCCTTCTCGAATCACCGCCACAATCACGGCGGGTGATATTCGAGGGTGATTGACCAGACCGCACTCGGTGCAGACTTTGGCCCTTTCATCGGTCTTGTTTCGGGTCGGGCCGCCGCACCGGCCGCAATACTGATGGGTTTTGTCCCAGTTTATAAGCTGAAGCCCCAGCCCGGTTACGGCGAAAACCGTTTCGTCCAGGTTTCCGTAAAGACTTCTCAGGCTTTGAAAAGCGGTTCCCTCGGGTGCGGTCGAATCCTCCGAAAGCGCCGCCGCATAGCAGGGGAGACCGTCCAACCGGCCCAGGTATTGTCGCTGTTCCGTGTGAAGCCCCAGGTCTTCCGGGTGGGAGATCCTTGGGATATCCACCGTTTCCGGGCTCGGACGGGTGATCAGTATCCGGTCGCCGGAAAAAGCAAACCACCAGGCGACACCGGTAGAATTTGCCGAGAAATCATGGGCCGGTATAAACTGCATGGGTCTGCTCAAACGCGCATCTCGGACGGTTATTCAGAATGCTCAGAGGAGGTTCAGCAGCCAGGATCGAATGTCTTCGATTTCGTCTACGCAGACCGAGTGGACCATATGGTACTCGTGCCACTCCACCGGATAACTCAGGTTTTCCAGCCCATCCTTGGTTTCAAAGGCGCTGGAAATGGGCACCATGGGATCGACCGTTCCATGGGCCATGAAAATCGGGATTTGAAGATTGGCCTCGCTCCGCTCTTCGGCCAGGGAATTCAGGGTCGGCAGATAGGTGGAGAGGGCCATGATACCCGCCAGCGGCGATGTATACCGCAGGCCCGCATGAAGAGCGATTACGCCCCCCTGAGAAAACCCCGCCAGGATAATTCTGCGGGAAGGAATGGACCTTTCGATCTCGCGCTGAATCAGGATGTTGACCTGTTCGGTGGATTCATCAATATCATCGATGTTGATGCTCTGCGGGGTTCGCGGCCATTTGTCGCTCAGGATATCGAACCATGCCCGGGAAGGAATGCCGCCGTGCAATGTGATCTCCCGTTTGGGCGCGTGGGGAAACACGAATCGAACCGCCGCCGTGTCGGCCAGGCGCAGTTGGGGTACGATCGGTTCGAAATCGTAGCCGTCGGCCCCGATGCCGTGAAGCCATATCACCGCCGCCGTCGCCTTTTGCCCGCCGGGGTCGACTTCCACACAAGATAATGGATCCTTATTCATCGATTCTCCTTAATTGACATGCTCTCTAATCTCCTCTTATTAATACCAATATTTCTATGGGTTGTAAAGAGATGTTGAGCTTTCCCCGGCATTTTGCTAACAATCGAAGCGTGCGAGCGGTTTGTCGCTCAGCATAACCGCATCATCGAAAAATGGAAAAGGGAAATTTACCGAATTTAAATACGAGAAGGGAAGCGGTTGGACCGAAAAAATGAAGTTAAGCTTCACTCGGGGGGCGGATGGAAGATCGGTTTAAAATAACGGGCGAATATATTGAAATGAACAAATTGCTCAAGGCCTCGGGATTATGCGATACCGGTGGAATGGCCAAGGCGGTGATCGAAGAAGGGCTGGTTGAGGTGGACGGATCGGTGGAAATGCGGGTGCGACGCAAGATTCGACCCGGCCAGCAGGTCGCTTTTCAGGGCCATGTCATTCATGTGGAATAGAAAGGAGCCGCCATGCCCACCATTCGTCAGCAGATCATCGACCTGCTCACTCAAGAAAGTCATGATGTTCGGGAACTGTCCCAGGCGTTGCGGATCAGTGAAAAGGAAGTCGCTTCCCATCTGGACCACGTCAACAAGTCGGTGGCCTCTCAAAAACGGAAGCTTCAGGTGTATCCGGCGACCTGCGCCGAATGCGGGTTTACCTTTAAGGATCGAAAACGGCTGACCAAGCCGAGCCGGTGCCCGAAATGTAGAAGCCAGCGGATTCAATCGCCACGATATCGGGTGGTTTGAAACGGTTGAAAGGCGCCTTGAAAGACCGCCTCCATGCCTTTTGGGCGCGGCGTACTGGCCTTTTACGGCGCCATCGGAAACTTGGCCGGGCTGTGGTTATTCGCTTTTGGCAGGGGTGCCGGTCTCTTTTTTGGATTCGGTCTTTGCCGGGGTTTTTGTCTCGGCTGCGGTCCCGGAAGTGGAAGTGGAATTCGAAGCGCCGGACCCTTTAGAGGCATAACCATCCGCATACCATCCGCCGCCTTTGAGGGAAAAGGAACAACGGGACATGATCTTCTGCGCCTCATGACCACATGCGGGACAATGGATGGTATCCGTCCCTATTTTGACAAGTTCCTCGGTCACCTTCCCGCAATTGCATTCAAATTCATAGTACGGCATGATCTTTTCCTCCGATTCTTAAAATATAACGATCTAAACTGCCTCGATTTAAGCAGCGCATCCATTACCAGGTTCGGCAGAGAAGTTCAAGAAGATTTTTCTTGGCCGCCGGTATCCGGGCAAAAAGGTTAATGTTTTCTATCCTTCTGATTTTCAAGTGTATAGCACCTTCGAGTTTGAATGAAATATAGATCCGAATTGCGGGTTGTCAAGATGTAACCCCTCTTTTACTGGAGCATCCGCCTGCCGGCGGTTTCAATCGAATCCGCGTGTCGGGAGTAATCCGTTTCTTATTTAATCTTTAAAAACCTTCATGAGCCGTCCGCTCTATGATCTCCTCCTGAAGTTCCGGGGTGAGGTGGACGAAATAGTCGCTGTAGCCCGCTACCCGAACGATGAGATCGCGATAGTCGTCCGGACATAGCTGGGCCTTTCGCAGGGTTTTGGCATCCACCACGTTGAACTGGATATGGTGGCCGTCGAGCCGGAAATAGGCCCGAATCAGGTGGGACAGTTTGGTGATGCCGGCATCGTCGGCCAGGACCCGGGGCAGAAACTTCTGATTGAGCAGGGTGCCGCCGGTGCGGATGTGGTCGATTTTGGATGCCGATTTGATAACCGCCGTGGGCCCTTTCCGGTCGGCGCCCTGGACCGGGGAAATTCCTTCGGACAGCGGTCGCCCGGCCTGTCGCCCGTCCGGTGTGGCGCCCATCATGGCGCCGAAATAGACATGGACGGTGGTGGGCAGCAGATTGACCCGGTGGACCCCGCCCCGAGTGTTGGGCCGCCCGTTGACGGCCGCGTAGTAGGATTCGAACACCGCCTGAAGCACCTCGTCGGCGACATCGTCGTCATTGCCGTACCGAGGCGTATGATGGAGCAGATCGTGGCGAAAGGTTTCATGAGCCTGAAAGTTGTCCTCCAGGGCCAAAACCAGCTCCGACAGGGTGATCACCTTTCGGTCGAAGACGTGATGTTTGATGGCCGTCAGGGAATCGGTGACGGTGCCCAGCCCCACCCCTTGAATGTAGGAGGTATTATACCGGGATCCGCCGTCGGTGTAGTCTTTCCCCTTCTCTATGCAGTCGTCGATGAGGAGCGATAAAAAGGGAACCGGCAGGTGCTGGGCATGGAGCCGTTCGATCATGTTGTTCCCCTTGATCTTGATGTCGACGAAAAACCGGAGCTGTCGCCGGAATGCTTCAAAGAATGTCTCGAAATCGGTGAATCGATGGCACGGCCCGGTTTGAATCCCGATCACTTTTCCGGTCATGGGATCGGTGCCGTTATAGAGGGTCAATTCCAGAATTTTCGGAATATTGAAGTAACCGGTCAGAAAATAGGCCTCTTTTCCGAAGGCGCCGCTTTCTACGCACCCGCTGGCGCCGCCGCACCGGGCATCCTCGATTCGTTTGCCCTGGCGGACCAGTTCCTGAACAATGGCGTCGGTGTTGAAGACAGAGGGCTGGCCGAAACCGGTCCGGATGATTCTGAGGGCCCGCTTAATGAATCGATCCGGATTTTTCTTGCTCACCTGAACCATGGAGCTGGGCTGAAGCAGCCGCATTTCTTCGATCACATCCAAAATCAGATAGGTGAGATCATTGACCCCGTCGCCCCCGTTCTCGGTTAGCCCGCCCAGGTTGATGAGGGCGAAGTCGGTATAGGTGTTGCTTTCTTTGGCGGTGACGCCGGTTTTGGGCGGAGACGGGTGGTTGTTGAACTTGATCCAGAATGCCTGGAGGAGTTCCCGAGCCCGTTCTTCAGTCAAGGTTCCGGCTTCGATCTCGCGCTTGTAAAAGGGATGGAGATGCTGATCCAGCCGGCCCGGATTGAAGGCGTCCCAGGGATTGAGTTCGGTGATGACCCCGACGTGAACGAACCAATAGTACTGGAGCGCCTCCCGGAAAGTGGCGGGGGCGTGGGCCGGCGCCCGGCGGCAGATCTCCGCCATTCGGCGCAGTTCCGATCGGCGGTTTGAATCGGTTTCGGTCTCCGCCCGTCGATCCAGTTCTTCCGCGTGGCGCTCGGCATAGGCGATGAGCCCGTCGGCGGCGATGTCCATGGCATTGAGCTGCTGGCGCTTTTCCATGGCCGCGGGATCGCCGAAGTAATCGATTCCGGCCAGGGCCGAGCGGATATCCGCTTTGATGTCCAGGAAGCCCTTCTTATAGATTTTGTCCCCCAGCACCGTATGGCCCGGAGTGCGCTGCTCCTGGAATTCGGTGAAGATGCCGGCTTCGTAGGCGGCCGTCCACTCGGGGTCCATTTCTTTGAAGATCTTCTCACGAATCGTTTTGCCTTTCCAGAAGGGGATGACCGTCTTTTCGTAAATCTCCCGGGTGTCGTCGGTCACCTGGAAAGAGACCTTTTCCCGGGAATGGATGATCTCCAGATCCGCCAGGCTGTGGAGACAGATCTCCGGATAGGTGGGGGTGGCCTTGGGGGCGGGGCCCCGTTCCCCGACAATCAATTCGCCGTCTCCGATCCAGAGGGATTTGTTTTCCATGATATGCTTGAAACAGAGTGCCCGCTGCACCGGGACCGCTTCTTTCTGCGCGATTCCGGATTCATAGAACCGGGTCACCAATAAGGCCCGTTCGGGAGAGAGGCTTTCTTGGGTATCAAGGCTTTCCTGCCTCAGCTTTTGAATGCGTGGGTTCATCTTTGTCTCCTTTGATTTATCCCCCGATAGTGACCTCAAGTCCGTAGGATGCAAGCAGGGACGCGACTTCTTTCACCCGCGCCTCGTCCGGGGGCCGGGTATCCGCCATGCGATTGCGGAGCTGGAGGGCGGTGTATTTTCCCGCGGCGATCTTATGGTAGGGCAGCACGGCGATGGACTGGACCGATTCAAGGGTTGACACGTATTGCCCGACAGCCCGAATATTGGGCTCCTTGTCGGTAAAGCCGGGAATCAGAGGGAAGCGGATAATGATCGGCTTGCCCATTTCGACCAGGGCTTCGAGGTTTTCGAAGATCAGTTCATTGGGAATGCCGGTATACCGCAGATGCGCCATTCGGTCCATCAACTTCAGATCAAAAAGGAATAGATCGGCCAAGGGCCCGATTTCCGTGACCACGCGGTGGGGGGCGTACCCGGAGGTATCCACCGCCGTATGGATCTCTCTTTCGGCGCAGGCGGTGAGCAGCGATTTCAGAAAACGGGCCTGAGACAGGGGCTCTCCGCCCGAAAAAGTGGCCCCCCCGCCCGATTCTTCATAGAAGATGCGGTCTTTTTCGATTTCCGCGATCACCTCGGAAGTGGTGGCGGCCCATCCGAAGGTTTCGGGTGGTTCAATGCCGCCGCCCGATGAATCCGGGGCCGGTTCGCACTGTTCAATGGAGACCCGCTGCCCCTCGGGATTATGGCACCACCAGCAGGCAAGAGGGCACCCCTTGAGAAAGACGGTGGTGCGGATGCCCGGCCCGTCGTGAATGGCATATTTCTGAATATTGAATAGAATTCCCTTTTCTTCTGTCATAACCCCATGCTCTTCCGGTTTGATGGTTCATATGTATCCCAAATCCCGGCGGTGTTCAACAGGCAAACACCCCGGCGGGTGAATGCCGGCGCCTGTATTCGGATCAGGAGGAACAGCTCAACTCGATGTTCCGGCCCCACTCCGGAGGTTCTTCCGCATAGGGCGCCATTTCCGGGTGTTCATCGAACGGGGTGCTGAGGAGTTCCCGAAGCCGGTCGATTTCCGAGTAGTCCCGTTCCTCGGTGGCCTTTTGAATAGCGACCTGGGCCATATAGCTGCGCAGAATGAACTTGGGATTGATCCGGTCCATGGCGCTTTTGCGGAATGCGTCGACGCTGTTTTCGGCCTTGAGCCGTTCCCGGTAAGCCTTTCGCCAGCGGGTAAATTCGGGACGGGTTGCGGCTGAACAGGCCGAATCGGGAGTCTGGGTCCGGGTGGTGAAATTCGAAAGGGACCGAAAGAAGATGGTGTAATCGAGGCCGGCATCGGCCATGATTTTCAACAGATCCTGAACCAGATCGGCATCCGAGTCCATCTTTTCCCGCAAACCCAGCTTCTTTCGCATGCGGTTGAGGTAGTCGGTTTCGAAATCGGCGGCAAATCCCTCCAGAATGTCCGCAGCCGCAGATTTGTCCAGAATGGGGGAAAGAACCGTGGCCAGCACCCGCAGATTCCACAAGGCTATTGAGGGCTGGCGGTTGAAGGTATACCGGCCCATGCGGTCGGAATGGTTGGGGACGTAGCCGGGCGCATATGCCTCCATAAAGCCGTAGGGGCCGTAGTCGATGGTCAAACCCGGAATGGACATGTTGTCGGTGTTCATCACCCCATGGGTGAAGCCCACCGCCTGCCACTGGGCCATCAAGCGGGCGGTGCGCCGGACCACTTCACGAAACCAGAGAACATATCGGTCTTCATCCTCTTTCGAGATATCCGGGAAATTACGCTGAATAACGTAATCGGCCAGGCGGCGAATGTGCTCGGTTTCTCCGGCTTCATAGAGCGGCTCGAAAGACCCGAACCGGACATGACTGGGCGCCACCCGCACCAGCATGGCTGCGGTCTCGACGGTTTCCCGCTGGACCGGGTCGTCGCTGCCCACCAGGCAGAGCGACCGGGTGGTGGGGATGCCCAATCCGTGCATGGCTTCGCCGCAGAGGTATTCCCGAATGCTGGACCGCAGCACCGCCCGGCCGTCGAATATGCGAGCATAGGCGGTTCGGCCCGCGCCTTTGAGATGAAGGTCCTGCAAACGGCCGTCCCGGTCCCGAACCTCTCCTAAGAGGATGGCCCGTCCGTCGCCGATATCCGGATTGTATTGGCCGAACTGGTGTCCGGTATAGCGCATGGCCACCGGCTTTGAGCCGGGAAGCAGCCGGTTTCCGCTGAAGTAGGCCAGAAATTCGGGTTGATTCGCCACCGCGGGGGCAAGATTGAGCATTCGGGCCGTGTCCGGATTGAACGCCACCAGATAGGGGGCGGAAATGGCTGTGGGCCGGGCATCGGCGTAAAATGCCGGGCCCAAGTCCGCATAGGTGTTTTCTATCTTTATATCTTTTATGTCATCGATCATGTGTGACCTCGTATTGTAAGGTGTAAAGGGCTTGTCTCCTACTGTAAGTCGGGGATCATCCAAATCAAGCAACCCCGAGAATTTAATCCGAATCGGGATGATCTCAGCGCCGCGGCGGGGTTTGACAGGGTTACCCCTTCCCCTTATCTTTTGTTTACATCGGCCTCGATCATCGTTTCGGCTGAGCCTGAATGCCTGAATGATTTGATAGAAAGGCCGCCGAAACGGTAATCATGTTTTGAAACCTTAGCGATCCTTTTTTGGAACTCATTCATTTTTCAGCAGAGAAATTCCATTCCGAGGAAGCTTACACCATGATCCTCCCATTTCATAAAAATCAGGATTGCACCCCTTTTTTCTCGTTATCCGCTTTTCCCATGGCGCTGCTTCTGAGCGGGTTTCTTCTGGCCTGCTCGGGCGCAGAATCCTCCCAATCCCAGTTGGTTCGGCCCCACCATGATCTGCGGATCACCTTGATTCCGGAAGAGAACCGTCTGGTCGGCGCCGACACCATCCGCATCTTCACCGGTGAGGTTCCGGAACTGACTTTCTATCTGGCCGACCAGGCGGTGATAAGGAAGGTATCTCTCAATGGCCGGTCTCGCGCATACACGTTTCGCAAAGGTGCATTGTCCATTCCCTTGAATTCCGATGAACAGGGCAGGGAAATTCTGCTGGAGATTCGATACGAAGCCGTCTTTAATGATCCTGTGCCGGTGAAACCGGTGAATATGGACAACCCGGGCTTCGGGGTATCCGGTACCATTTCCGACCGGGGCGTTCTGCTGCTGGGCGGTTCGGGATGGTATCCCTACACACCGGCCGAATCTCCCACCTATCGAATCGAGGTGGATGCGCCCCAAGGGATAACTGCGGTCACCGCCGGCAAATCTCCGGGATCGGAAAATCGAAACGGCAGAACCGTGTCGACCTGGCAGGTGGATGATCCGGTGGATTTTCTCGCCTTAAGCGCAGGCCGGTATGAGGTGATGGAAAAATCGGTGGCCGGGGTTACGGTGGCGACCTATTTCTTTCCTGAAACCGCCTCCCTGGCCCCGGATTATCTCGAAGCCTCGGCCCGGTACATCGCCCTGTATGCCGATCTTTTCGGGCCTTATCCCTTTGATAAATTCGCGGTGGTGGAAAATTTTTTCCCCACCGGCTACGGGTTTCCTTCCTACACCCTGCTAGGAAGCCGGGTGATTCGGCTTCCGTTCATCATCCATACCAGCCTTGGCCACGAAATCGCTCATTGCTGGTGGGGAAACGGGGTTCAGGTGGATTACGACGGCGGAAACTGGAGCGAAGGGCTCACCACCTACGTGTCGGACTATCTGTACAAAGAGCGGGAGTCTTTGGCGGCGGCCCGGGAATACCGGATTCAAATGCTTCGCAACTATGCCTCTCTGGTGAATCCGGAAGAGGACATTCCGCTGACCCGATTCAAGGGACGAATCGATCCGGTCACCAAGGCGGTCGGGTATGACAAAGCGGCCATGGTCTTTCACATGCTGCGGCGGTTGGTCGGGGATGATCTTTTCTGGGAAGGGATGGGTCGCATCTACAGGGAGAATCTCTTCCAGCCGATCTCCTGGAAGGATTTTCAGCGGACCTTTAAAGCCATGGCCGAAACCTCTTTTGAAGAATTTTTTGACCAATGGGTGGGGGAAACCGGTGCGGCGCGGCTCTCCCTGGCCGATGTGACACTGACGAAAAACGACGGCGGCTACCGAATCGCCGGAATTCTTCAGCAGGATAAACCGGTGTTCGATCTCAACGTTCCGGTCACGGTGGAAACCGCCGCGGGAAACAAGACCGAGCTCCTCCGTTCGAATCGAGCCTCAACAGAATTTGAGATATCGGTTGACGATTTGCCCCGATCACTGACCCTCGACCCGAATGCGGATCTTTTTCGCAGGCTGTATCCCTCCGAGATTCCCCCTTCCGTCAATTCCCTGAAAGGGTCCGACTCGGTCCTGGTGGTGCTGACGAAGAACCGCACTTCGGAAAGCGCCGAAACGGCCGATCTTCTGATTCGATCCCTGGGATTGGATCGGGCCCGCATCATTCGAGAAGATGCCTTGACGGAACCGGCGGCCGAAAAGAACGACCTGATTTTTATCGGTGTGCCGGAAAACGATCGGTTTTTAACGGGGATGCCGGAGACGGTATCGGCCCGGAAAGACGGGTTTTCTCTGAATGATCGGGTGTATGAGTATCCGTCGAGTGGTTTTTTCGGGGTGTTCCAACATCCCCGGTCGAATGGAAAAGTGGCGGCCCTGTTTCTGGCACAGGGGCCGTCCGCCGAAATCGCGGCCCGA
>JAABSQ010000611.1 GCA_011390315.1 Desulfobacteraceae bacterium | reverse complement strand
ACTCCCGGTTCAACGCCAACGGTATCGATCTGAACCGCAATTTTCCCGCATCCAATCGGGTCCGCAGCGTGGTGTTCGGTCTTGAGCCCATGTCCGAACCGGAGACAAGAGCGATCATCCAGGTGATTGAACAATACGCGCCGGACCGAATCATCACCCTTCACCAACCCTTGCACTGCATCGATTACGACGGCCCCGCCCTGGAACTGGCCGAGTATCTGACCCGATACGGCAACCTGCCTTTGCGCCGGCTCGGCGCCAAACCGGGCTCACTGGGCAGTTATGCGGGAGAAGACCTGAACATACCGACGGTGACGGTGGAACTGCCCGCATCCGTAGAGTATATGACCGTCCGGGAATTATGGGAACGGTACGGAGATCTTCTTCTCTCCGCGATTCATTACCCCGCCGTGCATATCGAGACGATTCAGGTGGTCAAATGAAGGCCGGACCGGAACTGTCTTCCGCTTTGCGGGTGCGCTGATCGGAGCCTCGATGAACATCCTCTACTACGATTGTTTCTCCGGCATCAGCGGCGACATGAACCTGGCCGCCATGATTCGACTGGGGGTGAATCCGAATGATCTTCGCCGGGAATTGTCGAAGTTGGGCTTGGACGACGAATTCCGGCTCACCACGGCCCGAGATTCCCGAAACGGAATCGTCGGCACGCGGGTGGATGTCGCCCTGACCCATCCCGAGCGTCAAGTGCATCGACATCTGCGGGACATCGAGGCCGTTATCGGAAACAGCACTCTGGATGAACCGGTCCGACTCACCGCCCTTCGAATTTTCCGCAAACTGGCCGAAGCGGAGGCCAAGGTCCACGGTACGGAGATTCGGAAAATCCACTTCCACGAGGTCGGCGCCGTCGATGCGATGGTGGATATCGTGGGGGCGGCGGTCTGCTATCATTCTCTGCAAGTGGATCAGGTCTGGAGTTCGCCGGTGGAGCTGGGGGGCGGGTTTGTCCGGTGCGCCCACGGCAGATTGCCGGTTCCGGCCCCGGCCACATTGGAAATTCTGACCGAAATTCCGACCACCCGCGGTGCGGTCCGACAGGAGACCACCACCCCGACCGGAGCCGCGATTTTGGCGACCCTGGTGGACCGGTTTACGGATTCCCCCCGAATGACCGTCGAGAAGACCGTCTACGGCATCGGCCATCGGGAAAACGATCTGCCCAATGTGCTGCGGGTGCAGCTAGCCCGGGCGGAGACCGCATCGTCGTCCTGGACCCTCGAATCGGCCCGGCTGCTTCAATGCAATATCGATGACATGACGCCGGAGATGCTGGGGGTGGTCATGAATCTGCTCCTTGAAAAGGGGGCCCAGGATGTCCATTTTACGTCCATCATGATGAAGAAAAACCGGCCGGCCGTTTCGGTGTCGGTGCTGTGCGCCGCCGCGGATGAGGACCGGTTTAAAAAACTCTTGTTCAAACATACCTCGACTCTGGGGATTAAGAGCTATCCGCTGGAAAAGACGATCCTGGAAACCGCCTTTGAGCAACTGGAAACCCCCCTGGGGCCGGTCACCCTGAAACACGCCCTGATGGATGGAAAGATCGTCCGCTCCAAACCGGAGCTGGAAGATTGCAAAGCCCTGGCGGAGCGCCACGGCATGTCCCTCGGCGAGGTCTATTACCGGATCGGAAAGAGCCGAAACTAAGAAGTGAATTCCCCTGTGAAACCCCCTATTAATCATGAATCCGACCTGAACCGAAAACACGAACGGCTGAATCGAGAGCTGAAGGCGCTTGGAAAGGTGCTGGTCGCATTTTCGGGCGGGGTGGACAGCACCTTTTTAATCTCTGCCGCCAAAACGGCCCTGGGTGACAATGTCCATGCCGTGACGATTTCCACTCCCTACATTCCCCGGTGGGAAGTCGAAGAAGCCCGGCAACTGGCCCGTACCCTCGGGGTGGGGCACCGGGTGATGGAACTGGACATGCCGGACGAACTTCGGAACAATCCGCCTCAGCATTGTTACATCTGTAAAAAGCATCTTTTCACTCTATTGCTGGAAGCCGCCGGAAAGATGGGAATCCCCCATGTCATTGAAGGAACCAATGCGGATGATCTGAACGATTACCGCCCCGGCCGAAAGGCCCTGAAGGAGCTGAAGATTCGAAGTCCTTTGCTGGAGGCCGGATTGAGCAAATCGGACATTCGGCAATTGTCCCGCAAGGCAGGTCTCGACACCTGGGACAAGCCCGCCTATGCCTGCCTGCTGTCGCGGATTCCGGTGAACACTCGGGTGGAACCGGCGGATCTGGACCGCATTGAACAGGCCGAACGTTTTCTGATGGAGATCGGATTTCGGGCGGTCCGGGTGAGAACCCACGGCGATACGGCCCGGATCGAGGTCGATTCAGCCCGGATTTCGGAACTGGTGGATGCCGATCGGATGCATGATATTCAGGGGACCCTGAAAAGGTTGGGATACCGCCATGTCTCCGTGGATCTGACCGGCTATCGAACCGGCAGTATGAACCCGGAAGCGGATGGCGACTAAGAAGGGAATCGGTGATGGATCGAGACAAGACACTGCGAAATCTGCTGGACCGGATCAAAAACGGCAGCCTGGATGTGGACCAGGGATTGGCCGCGCTTCGGGACCTTCCGTTTCTGGATATCGGCCATACCAAAATCGATTTTCACCGGGCCCTTCGCAACGGCTTTCCGGAGGTGATCTTTGCCGAGGGAAAGACCCCGGAGCAGGTGGCTGAAATCTTTCTTCGCATGAAAACCCACACCCATGTGCTGGCCACCCGGGTGCCCGAGGAGATGGCCCGGCATGTGGAATCGGTCTGCCCCGAGGTTCGGTACAATGCTTTGGGCCGGACCTTGACGCTGGTTCAGGGGGAGCTTTCCTATCGAAAAGGAGAAATCACCATCGTGACCGCCGGCACCTCCGATCTGCCGGTGGCAGAAGAAGCCCGCATCACCTGCGACATGCTGGGGAGTCGGGCTCGGATTATCTCCGATGTGGGGGTGGCGGGGGTTCACCGGCTGCTGCATCATCTCGAGGAGATTCGAAAATCCCCGGTGATCATCGTGGTGGCCGGCATGGAGGGGGCCCTGGCCAGCGTGGTCGGCGGACTGGTGGACCGGCCTCTGATCGCGACGCCCACCTCGGTGGGCTACGGCGCCAACTTCGCCGGCCTCTCCGCTCTTCTGGGAATGCTCACCTCCTGTGCCGCCGGGGTCTCGGTGGTCAATATCGACAACGGTTTCGGGGCCGCCTGCGCCGCCTGTCGAATTCACAATCTGGTGGAAACGGAATCTCCGGAAGCCTGACCTTCAGGCGTCTCTGTCCGGTTCGCCGACCAGCATTTTCAGAACATTGTTCAATACGGACCGGTCCTTGCCGGTCAACCGGCCGATTTTTTGAACCACCCGGTTCCGCTCCAGGGTGGCGAACATCGGTTTAATGACCGAGGGATGCAGCAGACCGGCCTCCTTCCACTCGCGTACCGGAATGTCTTTCATATAGCTGGCCGGTTCCACCTGACTGGTAATCGCCATGATCACCAGGTCCGGCCGCTGCCACTTGTAGATTTCGGTGCTCACCACCACCGCCGGACGCTTTCCCGCCGCATCGGGATCGGTAAAGGGGAAGGGGACCAGAACCACATCCCCGAACCTATACCGAATCATACTCGGCATCCTCGGGGTTGTTCCAGATGTGCGTGAACGGGTCGGCCGGGCAGGGCGCCGGGATTCGACTTGCCGGGCCCCTTTCCGCCCCGGCATCCCCGAGCGAATCCACAAACTGCTCCACCGCTGAAAACAGGTCGGGTGGAAGGGACCGGATATTTTCCAGCAGTTCCTTTTCTCGTGGGGTGGTCAGCAGAACTTCATTTTCGTGGTGCATCGGTTATTTCTCCCGGACAATTTACCCCAGAAAATACAAAAGGGCTTAACCCTGATGGTTAAACCCTTCATTTTCATTGGTGACCCCAACGGGGTTCGAACCCGTGTTACCGGCGTGAGAGGCCGGCGTCCTAGACCACTAGACGATGGGGCCATTTGCAAAACGCCCACCCTTATATTCAAAAAGCGGCGGTGTGTCAAACGTTATTTTCGGATTCCTTGATTTTTTCCCTGCGGGCGCCTTTTCGATAGCCGAATATCAGATAGATGACCACCCCGATGAAGGGGATCAGGGCGGTAAACCCCCAGGCCGCTTTGACCGGCAGGGAAGAAAAATCTTTGTAGGCGATGTCGATCACGGCCCAGCAGGTGAGTATGTAAAACAAAAGCCCGAGACCGACGATGATGGTGACGGTGTTCATGCCTACCCTTTCAATGCGTCCACGATCCTCAAAACCGTGTTGACGTAATATTTACTGTGATTATAGTGGTAAACAGATTTGTATGCCTTTTCCCGCGTGATTCCGGAATGCCACCCGTGTCGATTCAGATAGCTGGCCACGCTCATGATGGCGTCGGCGTGATTGAAAAGATCGATTCGACCGTCTCCGTTTCCGTCCCTGGCGAGCTTGAGGGCGTTGCTCGGTAAAAACTGACAATATCCCATGGCGCCGGCATAAGAACCCACAACGGTATGGGGGTCTATATTTTCCGCCCGGGTGAAGGCGAGGAACGCCTTTAATTCATCGTAGGCCCATCGGGCCTTCTGGTCCGCTTTGGCATTGAACCGGGCTTTTGTGAGATGGGTGGTTCCGGCCACCTCGTTCCAGACGGCCCCGCGAACCGCCGGATCGGCCAAGGCGGCCATGCTGGAAAAGGTGTTGAGCACCAGTCGGTTTCCCACATAAGTTCCCAGTCGGGTTTCCACCAGAAGAATGGCGGTGATCACATAGCGATGGACGCCGAAGGCCTGTTCCGCCTGAATCAGGGCGGGCTGGTGGTCGACCATGTATGTTTTGGCTCGTTGAATCGGCCCCGGCTCCAGAAACTGGTCGTAATTGAGCTTGCTTTCCTGGTGGATGAAATAGAGGGAGACCCCCCGGGTTTCAAAAGCAACCGACGGGTGTTGATACAGGGCTGAAATGCGCTGGGCGCTGAACCGGTCCTGAATCAGGCGTTTTTGCAGAGAACCGAAATAATCGGTCTGATCGGCGGCCGGAATTCCGGCGGGGCGGGCAAGGGCGATGAGCAGAATCAATACGGTCCAACGGAGCTGTTTCAGAGACATACATAACCTTTCCGGTTTTTGTGGCGGCTTTATTCAGAGTCCTTTACAATAAATTCGGGAGACGGCCTGTAATCAGGCGGTGCTCAATCTTGATAGCCGTTAAATGACATGGTATGGAAGTCGATGTCAATAAGAACACGAAACCGGGACCGGCCAAACCGATGAAGAAAAAGACCAAAACCGTATTCGTCTGCCAGACCTGCGGCAACAAAAGTCCGAAATGGCTCGGCAAATGTCCGGATTGCGGACAGTGGGACACCTATGTGGAGGAGACCGAACGGTCCCGGCCGGATCGGCGGACCTTTCGGGGCGCGGTCCACACCAAGCCGATGCCCATCGATTCGGTGGAACTGGATGATGAATCCCGAACCATGACCGGAATTCAGGAATTCGACCGGGTGCTGGGCGGAGGCCTGGTGACCGGGTCATTGATCCTGATCGGCGGTGATCCCGGCATCGGCAAATCGACCCTGATGCTTCAGGCGTTGTACGGGTTGTCCGGTCAGGGGTACAAGGTGCTCTATGTCTCGGGCGAGGAGTCGATTCGTCAGATTCGCCTTCGCAGCCGCCGGCTGGGCACGATTTCCCACGAACTGCTGGTGGTTTCCGAAATCGAAATGGAAGCCATCATGGGAATGGTGGAGGATGAAAAGCCCGATTTCCTGGTGATCGACTCGATTCAGACCATGTTCAACAGCGAACTGCCCTCGGCTCCCGGGAGCGTGACTCAGGTGCGGGAATCGGCCATGCGGTTGATGATTATGGCCAAACAGAGCGGCATCCCCACCTTTCTGGTGGGCCATGTCACCAAAGAAGGCGCCATCGCCGGCCCCCGTCTGCTGGAGCATATGGTGGATACGGTCCTCTATTTCGAAGGAGACCGCAGCCATGTCTTCCGTATTCTGCGGGCGGTCAAAAACCGGTTCGGCTCCACCAACGAGATCGGGGTTTTTGAAATGAAGGAGAACGGCCTGTGCGAGGTGCCCAATCCCTCGTCGGTCTTTTTATCGGAGCGCCCGGAAAATGCCCCCGGTTCCGTGGTCACCGCCTGCATGGAGGGGACCCGGCCGATTCTGGTGGAGCTTCAGGCCCTCTCCAGCAGCACCAATTTCGGCAACCCCCGCCGAACCATTCTGGGGCTCGATCCCAACCGGGTGGCCCTGCTGGTGGCGGTGATGGAGAAAAAGCTCGGAATGCACCTGATGGGCCATGATCTCTTTATGAATGTGGCCGGCGGGGTGAAGGTAGGCGAACCGGCTGTTGACATGGGCATCGTGGCCGCAGTGGCCTCTTCTTTCATGGACCGGCCGGTGCCCGAGGGCCATATCGTGATGGGGGAGGTGGGCCTGACCGGAGAGGTGCGGGCCATCGGGCAGGTGGAGACCCGGGTGGCGGAGATCATGAAGATGGGGTTTACCCGGTGTCTGGTTCCCGAGAGCAATTTGAAACGGATGAAACAGGTAGACGGAATCGAGGTGGTGGGGATCAGATCCATGGAAGAGGCGGTGGAAACCCTCTTCTGAGGAAAGCGGAAAGGTTCTAAGATCCGGATATCATATGGATATCACCTACCATCTTGACTTGCCGTACGGTTAGGTATATGAAACGAAAAACAGCCAAAAAAAACAAATGGGCGGATCATTACACCCATAAAGCCAAGAAAGAAAATTACCCGGCCCGGTCGGTCTATAAACTTCAGGAAATTCAAAATAAAACCCGTTTGATCGGGAAGGGGAACAAGGTGCTGGATCTGGGGTGCGCGCCCGGTTCCTGGCTGCTTCATGCGGCCGAACTGGTCGGACCCGGCGGAGAGGTGGTGGGGATCGATCTCAAGCCGCCGGATGTGAGCTTGCCCGCCCATGCCCGCGCCCTCACCGGGGACCTTCTCGACATGGATGAGAGCCTCAAGTCGGCCCTCGGGTCCGGGTACGATGTGGTGATCAGCGATATGGCCCCGGCCACTTCCGGCCATAAGGATGTGGATGCGGCCCGGTCCTACAATCTGTCCGAGGCGGCCCTGTACCTGGCACTGGAAGTGCTGAAACCCGGCGGCGCCTTTGTTTCCAAAATATTTCAGGGCCCGGATTTTGAAGCATTCATCAAACAGGTGCGGGTGCATTTTTCGAAGCAAAAGAATTTCAAACCCCTGAGCAGCCGAAAGGCGAGCCGGGAAATTTTCGTGATCGGTATCGGAAAGAAAGATTAGGAGGTAGTCGAATGTCAGGACATAATAAATGGTCATCCATCAAACACAAGAAGGGGGCTGCGGACGCCAAGCGGGGCCGGATCTTCACAAAACTGATCAAGGAGATTACGGTGGCCGCCCGGATGGGCGGAGGCGACCCCGACGCCAATCCCCGGCTGCGGACCGCCATCGCCGCGGCCAAATCCGAAAACATGCCCAAAGACAACATCGAACGGGCCGTCAAAAAAGGCACCGGCGAGCTGGAGGGCGTCTCCTACGAGGAAAACACCTATGAGGGCTACGGCCCCGGCGGGGCCGCCATCTTCCTGGAATCGGTGACCGACAACAAAAACCGGGCCGTGGCGGACATTCGGCACATCTTCAGCAAAAGCGGGGGGAACCTGGGAGAGAACGGCTGCGTCGCCTGGATGTTCGACAAAAAGGGCTACATCAACATCGAAAAGGACGGGGTGGACGAGGAAAAACTCATGGAAGTGGCCCTGGACGCCGGGGCCGAGGATGTGCGGGAAGAGAACGGCAGCTTTGAGGTGATCACCGAACCCGAAGACTTCGAAACGGTTCGGGAGGCCATTGAAAAGGCCTCCATCGCGTATGCGGACGCCGAAATCACCATGCTGCCCCAGAATTTCACAGCCCTTCAGGGAAAAGAAGCCGAGCAGATGGTTCGGCTGATGGATGCGCTGGATGATTGCGAGGATGTTCAGAAGGTTTACACCAACGCCGACATCCCCGACGAATACTTCAATTAGGGGCCGATTTTGAATCGCCCCCGGCGCGGGAAAGCAAAGGGAAACAGAAAGGCCGGCAGTTCGGCCCTTTCCGTTTCCCTTTTTACTTCAACGAAGAGCGATCATCCGTTCCACCGCATTCAGGGCCGGCGCCCGAATATCCTCCGGCACCTTGACCTCGCCTGTGAGATGTTCCAGACTCTCGGCCACATCCGCAAGCGTGATTTTTTTCATGTCGGTACATTCCATGGCCGGGGAGGCCGGATAGAACGACTTGCCGGGATTGGCCTTTTTCAGAGGATAGAGCAGACCCACCTCGGTGCCCACGATAAAAGCGGTGTGCTTCGATTCCTTTGCGTGGCGGATCATTCCGGAGGTGCTGGCGATCACATCGGCCATTTGAAGGGCCTCGGGCCGGCATTCGGGATGGGCCATGAAGACGGCGCCGGGATGGGCGTCCCGTGCCTTTTGAATCTGCTCGGGGGTGAGTCGGTCATGAAAAGGGCAGTACCCTTCCCAGAGGTGGATTTTCTTATCGGTGCGGGCGGCGGTGTACCGGGCCAGGTTCCGGTCCGGGGCCATCAGCAGTTCGTCTTCTTCTAAACTTTCCACCACCTTGACCGCATTGGCCGAGGTGCAGCAGATGGTGGTCAATGCTTTGACGGCGGCCGGAGAGTTGACATAGGTCACCACCGGCATCGGGCTCAGTTCGGATAATTTTTTCTTCAATGCCCGGGGCGTGATCATATCGGCCATGGGGCACCCGGCATCCGGTTTCGGCAACAGCACCGTCTTATCCGGCGAGAGGATGGAGGCGGTTTCGGCCATGAAATGGACCCCGCAGAAGACGATCACCTCCGCCTCGGTTTTGGCCGCCTGAATGGATAATTCCAATGAATCGCCGCAGAGATCGGCGATATCCTGAATCTCCGGCGGCTGATAGTTGTGGGCTAGAATAACGGCCTTTTTCTGTTTTGCCAGGTCTTTAATCTTTTCTTTTATTTCCATACCTATATCTGCCTTATTCTCGAGTGCGCGCTCCCGGTTCACCCCTCGCAACGAAAACGGGCGTCGTGAGGTGAAGCCGAGTTACTCCTCGATCTGAATGACATCGGCGCCTTCCGGTGCTTCAAAAGTAAAGACGCTGTCATCGATGTTCTGGTTGAACTGATAATCATGCAATCGGATGATGGTCTCATCCTCGTAGGCGTTGTAGGTGGTCACCTGATCCACCTGAAAATTCTCTTTTGAGACGCCCAGATAAATGGAGGCCAGGTCGAGCTTCTTTTCGTGGGGAATCAGCTTCAGGATGTGGTAGTCGGGAGCTTCCCTTTCTTTATCGATGGAGATATCGAAATTATCTCTGATTTTGCGTATGTCCGACAGAAAACTGGCCCCCTTGCCCTCGCCGAAATAGTTGGGCGCTTCGCCGATCATCACCTGATTGTCCACCGGCCGATAAATCCAGAGGAGTTCCCCGTCGGTGATGATGATCTGTTCTTCGGGCATTTCGTATTCCCACCGCATCATCCCCGGCCGCTTGACAAAGAGTTTTCCCTCCGCCGTGTCGGTGATGTCCATGGCCTTGATGGTGGACTGCTGGGTGAAGCGGGCCGTGAACCCGTCTCCGGAATACCGGTTCTCAATCCCGGTGATGATCTCTTCCAGGGAAGGCGGCGAATCGGACTCCGCCGAATCGGATTTCTTGGGCGCCTCCTGGCAGTGGGCTGACTGAGAAAACAGCAGTAAGGTGATTAAAAGGAAAGGAATGCACCATGTCCATTTCATTGTCGAATGCTCCGTTTTGATAATTACCCCCGCAGGATGACCATTGAATGCAGCATACCCCAAAGGCCCCGGTTTGTAAACCGCCGGAAAAAGCGGGTTTGTTCACAAATGGTATACATAAATCCCCGATAATAATCCGAATCAGCTCGCCGTCGCGGTCGTTTTGGATGCCCATTTTTCGGTATCTGCCTGAAAGGAAGGCGCGGTCGGTTTCTTCTGATCCAGTTCGGTCACGCGAAGGTCGACCTCCATGGCCGGAGGTTGGCTGAGCTTGCCCATGAAGGAGCCGGAGATGGGCGGCACCGCCTCGGGATGCCGATTCACCGCCACCGGAATGTGGTTGTTGCCCACCAGCTCCCCGGAGGTGGGATCGAACCCCTTCCATCCGGGGCCCGGCAGATAGACCTCGGCCCAGGCATGGGTGGCGCCGTGGCCTTTTTCAGTGGGCTCGCAGTGGAGATAGCCGCTTACGAACCGGGCCGCCAGCCCCACATATCGGCAGGCTTCCATAAAAAGGGTGGCGAAATCACGGCAGGAACCGGTGTTTCCGGACAACGTCGCGGCCGGAGACTGAACTCCGGGTTCTTCCCGAACCATGTACCCGAACTGGTTGGAAATCGATTTGTTAAGAATATCGAGAAAGACGTATGTTTCGATCACCTGGCCCGGTTTCCAGAACTGGAAGAGCCAGTCCCGAACCCGAAAGCTGTCGTCGGGATAGACCGACAACAAAAAAGGCATCAGCCCGGTCCGTTCGGTCGGATCGTAATGGAAGGGAAAATTGACCGCATATTCCGCCACGATGAAATCGAGAGGGGCGTCTTCATAATTCTGAATCACCGTTTCGCTGAATATTTTGAGGCGGGCGGCCGGTTTGGAAAAGGTGACCACCCCCACCGAGTTGTTGTAGGCATCCCGGTGCCAGTGGATGGTGTATTTCGGATCGATTTCCAGTTTGGAGGTTTCGATGCGGATGTCATGGCCTTCGCGGGGTCTCAGGAGCAGCCGGTGGGTGCCGAAATCCACAGGATCGCTGTAGGTGTAAGTGGTGGTGTGTTCGATTCGCATGCGTCTCATGTCACTTCTCCTGAACGGGGGGACGGTTTTCCGGAAAAGACCTTTCCGGAAGTGTGCTTTGGTCAAGGTCGGCGGCCATTTCGGCCATGGCCGCCTCGAACCGCGTGAAAGCAATATAAGGCGCGGCGACTCCGGCGCCCATAATCAACAAAGACAGGAAAAGCCCGAACACCCCTCGGATCATGGCGGGCCGCCCCATTACCGCCCGAATATCCCGAATCACCTTGGTCTGGGGCGGCGGAAATTGGGAGGAGCGAAGGATTCGAATGGACACCCACATGAAATAAGCGCCCATCACGAACAGACTGATTCCAAGCGCGGCCATCAATATTCTGAAAATTCGAATGGTTTCTTCGATGGACCCCCGGGGATCGGTTTCCGCCGAGGCCAGAAGGGCATTCATGAGATTCTGAAAATAGATCGCCACCCCCGCTCCGAGAAGGGTGAGAACGACCAGCAGAAGGATTACCTTTTTGCGATAGGCCGGATCGGCCTTGATCAGGAAAGAATTCATGTTTCAGGAAAGGGACCGGATCACCGTTTCGAGGTCTTCGTCTTCATCGATGTCGAAATCCATGCTTCCCTGAATTTCATCCAGGTACTCGGTCTTGCCGAAGACCGCATAGCTGATGCGGTCGACGGCGGCCATTCGACGCCGCACATCCGCCTGATCCACGTGGGGGGAACGAATTCCCTGCATGAGCAGGGTTTCGATATTGTGTTTTTTCAATTGTCTCTCGAATTTCTGAGCCGTCTGGAGCATGCGAAAATAGAATTTCTTTTTGTCCATCAAGGCCCCATAGATGTCATCCGTATCCTGGATTTCATTCAGGAACTCGATGATATCGTCCATCAGGAGGGCCAGATCCTTCGGATCGGCCACGATACGATCCAGAAAATCCCGAATGAAGCCGACCGTCCGCTTCGTTTGGGGGAAGCTGCTGTTTCGCAGGCGAACCTTGAATGGAGTGCGTTGGGATGGGTCGACCGCTCTTTCCACCGCTTCGATTAAAATCGGGTCCAACCGCTTGGCGATATGCAGGCGGCGGACAAATCCTTCCGAAGCCCAGTCCGGAACGTAAAATTGAAGATCGCTTCCCGAGGGAAGGGTCAAATGCGTAAAGGGGCGCCTTCGGGCGAGTTCGCTGCTGATGATTTTTTCATCCGCCGGTTCAAAAGCCTCCGCTTCCAGCAGAGGTTCCAATCGTGCCTGAACCCTCTCATCCGGGAAGAAAAGCAGTTCCATCACCGGCTCGGCTCCGTGGTTTTCCGGATCGGCCAGTATCTCCGACAGCTCCTCGGGGGATGGGTCCGAGTAGCCCGAATTGATGAAATCCCAGACATCGGAATCAGGATTGAGCCCTTCCAGAAAAATGGACTCGATCTCTTGGATCAATTTCTCATTTCTGTCCTTTGGAGTCGTCAAACGTGCCGCCTTTTCTTTATAAATAGGGGTTCATGGCCTGAACGATGCTGTGTTTGGGCAGAGCCCCGGCCAGGGTATTTTTCAGTTTTCCATTATCGAAAATGAGCAGGGTAGGGATGCTTTGCACCTGAAACTGAGAAGCGGTGCGGGTGTTTTCGTCCACGTTCATTTTACCCACTCGAATGCGGCCTTTCCATTGGGCCGCCAGTTCTTTCAGGAACGGCTCCATCATCTGGCAAGGGCCGCACCAGGGGGCCCAGCAATCCAGAAGGGTGGGCAGCGGGGACTTAATCACCTCATTATAGAAATTCTGATCCGTAATGATCAGGGGATGATCGATTTTCAGCGCCCGGGTCTGAATCGCTGTCTTGCATTTGCCGCAATGAGCGGTCATCCCGACCTTATCGGCGGGAATGCGGTTTTTGGCGCCGCAGTCGGGGCACCGCATCAAATAGCTGTTCGCTTGGGTCATGCTTGATTCCCCCTTTCAAAAAAGGATTGGGTTCAAAAACATGAGTTGAATATAATGCCGGATGGTCGGATATACTACCCCTTTTTTTCTTCTTTCTGCAAATTGTGAAGGATCAAGGTTCAGAGGATTGTCATCTACGCGCTTATTGACTTTATCCCCGCCACGGTATATCTAATATCTATAAAAGCAAATGAAATCTCTTATAATCATGAAAAATCCTTGCAATAATTTTTAAAGGTCCTTATCGATGAATCGATTGAGTGCGACCGGTTCGGATGCCGAAATTTGGTGTCATACCCATTCGGGAACCGCCTATGATTTCGAAGAATACCTGGATATCGTCCGGGAATTTCACGGGCATGCGGCGCCGGGCCTTCTGATCGGCGGGAAAATGGTGGATGTCGCATTGAGCCGGATTTCCCGGGAGATTCTCTTCGACGTGATTTGTGAAACCGACAGCTGCCTGCCCGATGCGGTACAGCTGCTCACCCTTTGCACCATCGGCAACGGATGGCTGAAGGTGGTTCCGCTTCAGCGGTTTGCGATCACCTTTTATGATAAATATGAAGGGGAGGGGGCCCGGGTCTATCTCGACCCGCTTCGGCTGGATGCCTGGCCGGAGATCAAAAACTGGTTTTTCCAATTGATTCCCAAAGCGGATCAGGATTCGGACCGGTTGAAAGAACAGATCCGTGCGGCCGGCGACGGTATACTCGAGCATCACCGGGTGCGGGTTGACCCGGAGTATCTGGGGCGAAAAAAATCGGGCCGAAAAACCACCTGTCCCGTCTGCGGTGAAGCCTATCCGGTCGCTCAGGGAAAAATTTGCCGGGCCTGCGACGGGGGGTCGCCTTACATCGGCACTACCGATAAAAAAGATAAAAATATGGAATAACTTAACCCGGCATCCGGAGGTTCGGACAGTCGAGTATTAAATACTGATACAGGAGAAAAGCTCAATGAACAGCGAGAAGATTTTCAGCATTTGCGGCATGTGTACGGTTCGTTGCCCTATAGAAGCGGAGGTGGTCAACGGAGAAGTGGTATTTCTGAGGGGAAACCCGCACGTCCCGGCCATGAAAGGCGCCGTCTGCCCCCGGGGCGCCGCCGGCAACGCCCTGATCAAGGATTCGGAGCGGCCCCAAGCCCCTATGATTCGGGAAGGTGAACGGGGGGAAGGCAAGTGGCGCACCGTCAGTTGGGATGAAGCCTTCGATTATGTGGCCGACCGGCTCAAAGGCGTGATCGACCAATACGGGGCCCGAGGCATCGGTTTGTCGGATCGCGGCGGTCCCTTCCGTGATCCCCACCGGGCCTTTCTGAAAGGGTTGGGATCTCCCAATTACTGCAATCACGATACCTCCTGCGCCAGAAATGTTCAGCACGCCGCCATTTCGGTGATGGGCGCGGGCCGAAAATCGGTCTCCTACGACCTTAAAAACGCCAAGCATGTGGTGCTCCAGCTTCGCAACATTTTCGAGTCGATCAATGTTCAGGAGGTCAACAACCTCATGGACGCCATGGAAAAGGGGTGCAAGCTGACCGTTATCGACATTCGGGCGAATGTCTCCGCGGCCAAGGCCGACCGGTTTTTCATGATTCGACCCGGCGCCGATTACGCCTTCAATCTGGCGGTTATTCATGAATTGTTGAATGAAAAGCTCTACGATGCCGATTATGCCAATGAGGTGATCTCGGATCTGGACAAACTTCGGGATTTCGTCAAAAACTATACACCGGAATGGGCTGAAAAAGAGACCGGTGTGCCGGCCGGGGAGCTGAATCAGTTCGTTCGGGAACTGGCCAAAGCCAAACCGGCGGTGCTCTGGCATCCGGGCTGGATGACCGCCCGGTACCGCACCTCTTTTTACGTCAGCCGAACCATTTACATCATCAATGCGCTTCTCGGCTCCATCGGGGCCAAAGGCGGGCTTCCCCTGGTCAACAAGCCCGGGGATTTCGGGCGCAAAGGGCTCAACGCCCTGATGGACCTGTACCCCAAACCCGAAGAAAAGCGGGTGGACGGCGCCGGCTGGCTGTATCCGCATCTCGAGTCCGGACCCGGGCTGGGCCATCTGATGTTCAAAGCCATGGAGACCGAAGATCCCTATCCGATCAAGGCCTATATCGCCTATCGCCATGATCCGCTCATGGGGTATCCTGATCCGGATCGGCTGAAACAGATGTTCGATAAGCTCGATCTGCTGGTTTCAGTCACCTTTTCCTGGTCGGATACCGCCTGGTACTCGGATGTGGTGCTGCCTTTATCCCCCTATCTCGAAAGGGAGACGGTGGTCGCCTGCAAAAACGCGCTCAAACCCTACTTTTTTGTCCGCAAGCGGGCGGTGGAACCGCGGTTCGACACCAAAGCCGACTGGGAGATCATTTCCGGCCTGGCAAAACGGTTGGGGCTGGACCAATTGGTCTTCGACCGCATCGAAGACCTCTGGAATTTTCAGCTGGAGGGCACCGGTGTGAAAATCGAAGACTTCGAGGCCACCGGCATCGTGCCCTTGGCGGACAGCCCCAAATACAAGGATGTTCGGGAGCACAAGTTCAAGACCCCCAGCGGGAAGCTCGAAATCATTTCCGATACCTGGGAGAAACAAGGCATTCCGTCGCTGATGCCCTATGAAAGCCTGAAACGGCCCGAAGAGGGCGAATTCCGCTTGACCTTCGGCCGGTGCGCGCTCCACACCCAGGGCCACACCGTCAACAACACCATGCTCTTCGAGCAGATGCCCGAGAACGTCCTCTGGATCAACTCGGCAGTCGCCGAAAAGCTCAAGATTTCCGACGGCGGTCTGGTAGAGGTGAGCCAGAACGGCTATTCAGAGGAGATTCGGGCCAAGGTGACCGATTTTATCCATCCCGAAGCGGTCTTCGTGATCCACGGGTTCGGCCACACCCTGCCGGTGGAAAGCCGGGCCCTTCACAAGGGGCTGGCCGACCAGAAGTTCATGAAGGGCGGGCTCGAGTTGTGGGACCCGGCCGGCGGCGCCATGGCCCTGCAAGAGCATTTCGTCAAGGTGCGCCCGGTCTGATTCGGGCAGCAAACCATCCTCTCGCCCTTTCCGGAGTCAGGTTCATCAGAGCCGTCCGGAAAGGGCGCCGAGCCGTATCGATGAGGTTGAGGCAGGCATAGTCCTGTTCCAATCGAAACAGGTGGGCGAGATCCATCGATAAAAGCCGGCAGAGAAGGACCCGATTCACCCCCGCATGGGCGACGATCAAAACGTCGCCCATGCATTTTTCAGCGATCCTGTCGAATATTCGAAGCACCCGGGACTGAAGGTCACCGAAACTTTCCCCGCCCGGCGGCCGAAAAGCGGCCAATTCTTCCCCTCTTTTCCGCCATGCAGCCGGATGCCGTTTTCGGACTTCGGCCATGGCCAGGCCGTCCCATTCTCCGAGATCGATTTCCCGCAAATCCGCCAAGGGCTGAGGCTTCTCCGTCCGGTTTTCGGAAATGATTCGGGCGGTGTCGGTGCTGCGCATCAGATC
>JAABSQ010000610.1 GCA_011390315.1 Desulfobacteraceae bacterium | reverse complement strand
GGCATACCCCTACAACCCTGGTTGTGCATACAACCGTGGTTGTAATCGTCGGATTTCTACCGCGTTTTAGGGCTTTAGGCTGGAAAAAAACTATTTTACAACTTTGGTTGTAGAGACTTTCCAGCTATGCTATATCTCAATAACTCTTTTTATTCATGAAAACAGGTTCTTATCCTTTTCTGCAAATCTTGGCACATCTATTGCTTGTACTTATTGCCACATTCATAAAGGGCTCCATAGCCATAAAACACAACACAATAAATAAATGAGGCTCATTCGATCGCCCTCCCTGTGAAACCGTTTTTTAATACGGATTCAACAGGCAACCAACTAAAATTATTTTTAATAAACCAACATAGCAGGAGGTAAAACACGATGGCAGAACAGACCAAAATGGGAAACCCCGCAGTAGTCGGACTGGCCGGATTCGGATTAACCACCCTGATCCTTCAAATTCATAACCTCGGCCTTTGCGGCCTCGGCCCCATCGTGGCACTCGGACTGATGTTCGGCGGCGCGGCCCAGCTGATCGCCGGTTACCAGGAATTCAAATGCGGCAACAATTTCGGCTACAGCGCCTTTGTCTCCTACGGCGCCTTCTGGATCGCCCTGTGCCTCATCCTGCTCATGAATTATTTCGGCATCTATAAATCCAGCGGAACCGACATCGGCTGGTTCCTGGTGGTCTGGACCCTCTATACCGCCATCATGTGGGTCGCCGCGCTCAAGATTCACGGCGCCATGTCCTCCACCTTCACCCTTTTGCTTCTCGGTTTCATACTGCTGGATCTGGCCCATTTCGGCTATCCCCAGATGACCGAGCCGGCCGCCTATGTCCTGATCCTCTGCGCCCTCAATGCCTGGTACATGATGGCCCATGTGATCTTCATGGATGTTTTCGGTTGGGACGTACTTCCGGTGGGACGGCCCTGGATGGAATTCATCAAAGAGCTTCCTGAAAAACTCGACATGGCCTCCCGGCAGCCCGCCGATGTGGACCTGGGCGCACGCCACCTGTAAAAACAAGGGGGTGTTCTCCGACCGCACTATCTGATCCTGCTTCGCCCCCTGTTGCCCCCTGGCCTTTATCGGCAGGGGGTTTTTTTTGTTTTCTAAGCCCCTTTTCGGCGTATTTCCCTTCGTTTGCCGGACTTTCGATCCTTTCGGGGATATTTCAGATACGGAATCACCACGTCATTTTTATTGCCGCCGGTGCCGTCATAGGTAATGGAGACCACCGGCACACCGGTTTTTTGCTCGATTTGGGCCGCCATGGCTTCGGTGATAATCGACGGACAACAAAAGGCGGGGCTGGTCTGAACAAACAGGGAAATATCCGGATGATGGCGAAGCAGGTAAAATACTTTCAAAATATTGTCCATGGATTCGCCGGTGTTCTCCAGCCGAAGGTGGTATTCCGAAAGGATCTGTTGAGGAGGCACATCGAATTCCCAGTCCGGCTCCTTCAGAATCCGTTCAAAATAGGGATAGTAAGTCTTCTCCCGGAATCGAATGGCGGCCACCAGGGCTTTGGAGGTCAGGGTATCCATATATTTGCCTTCCAGGAACCATTTTCGAAGATACTGCCCGGCCAGCATTTTGACATATGAGCTGTAGGGGGTGGTGATCACTTCTCCCCCGTGAGCTTCGATGAATCGAATCAGGTTCCGGTTCATGAAATCATTGTCCCGGACATAGAGATCCCCGAAGATCGCCACCTTGGTCCGCCCCCCCGGCAGGGTCTCGACAGCTTCAAAATCGGAAACGATTTTTTCAAGGGCTTCCCGCTTGGACCCGCCGGCCTGGAAGGTCTTTTCCAGAAGATCCACCGACTGTTCCAGAACCCCGTCGGCATCTCCCTTTTGTTTCTCATAGGGCCTCACTTTGCAGGCCATCCTGCGAAGAAGACCGCCGAACATATAGGCCAGATAATTGTTCACCGGCAGTCGGACCGAGATTTCCATGAAAGAGAGGCCGCCCGGATAGACGGAGGCCTGTTCCATGCCGTTTCCGTGGGCCTGAATCAGGTTTCGAATGTGGTGGGAAAACATGGAGAGATTGCACGAGAGGGTCGATTTCATCATCCACAGGGCGGTTTTGGCGGGGTCCAGTTCATGTTTGCCGACATAGTCGATAAACTCCTGGGCCATGATGTTCAAGGGAATGCACTGGCCGGTGTTGTGGACCAAGGCCTTTTGTACGCTCAGATCGCTCTCCTCCATCAGCCGGGCGTCCACCCCTTCTCGCCTCAGATTGGCCGCCACCAGCCGCAGGGATATGTCGTCCCAGTTGGGAAGGAGAAGGGTTTTGCCGGTCAGATCCTGATCCGAGGCGGGACTTCGGGAAGGTGTATGAGCGGCCGGTTTTTCCGTCCGTCCCCCTTCGAAGTGGGTGCGAAAGGAGCGAACCGCCGCTTCGATGCGGGTTTCATACCCCACGCTGGAATCGTGTTCATCCAGCTGCAGAATCAGGTAGGGCTTGTCATGGGCGGCCATCAGCTGCTTGAAATACTCGACACCGAAGGCATCGGGGGTACACTTGAAAGAGGTCACATAGACCGGGTAGGCCCCCTCGGTCCGGGCCGCCGTTTCGGCGGTCTTCAGAATCTCCGCGGCATACCGCCAGGGGAGCGTCTCCAGAAGCGGCCGCAGGGAATCCTCATCCCCGGAAACACTCTCCACCATATCCTGGTAAAAGGTTTTGACGCCGAGGCCTGCGAAGATGTCGGGAATCCGC
This sequence comes from Desulfobacteraceae bacterium, assembly GCA_011390315.1. Lineage (GTDB taxonomy): Bacteria > Desulfobacterota > Desulfobacteria > Desulfobacterales > Desulfococcaceae > JAABSQ01. The sequence goes on along the minus strand of JAABSQ010000610.1, from coordinate 13,711 downwards.
TTGTTCATGGATCGGGAGAGCAGGGTGTACGGCCGCCCCAAAAAGATTACGTGGATATCCGCTTCACCGCTTTTTTTCATTTCCTGCTGATACACCGCCTTTAATCGCTGAAGGCCGGTTTTCTTGAATGCCTTGGCTTTGTCGAAAGCACGGGAGACTTCCAGAAAAGAAATTCCGTCCTTGGACAATTTTTTGAACATTCGGTACAGCTGAACCTTGGTGTAAAATTCGGTGTAGAGATAGTCCACCAGCGGAGTGAGAAACTTCGTTCCCGAGGTTCGGGGGTCCATGGAGGAGCGGGCCAGGGCGGTGGAAAACTGGGTGTAATAGCAGTACTGACGCCGTGCGGATTTGCCGTCCTGCTTTTTCTCCAGGTAGACCGGCAGAAAAACGGCATCGGCCCGATCGGACAAATACCGGACATGCCCGTGGAGGGCCGCCATGGGGGCGCAGAATTCCGCCCCGGCCGCAGATTTTCCCGCCTTGACGGCCCCGGTGAATCCTTGGCTGGTGAGGGTCTGTACGCCGAGAGAATCAAAAAAATATTTCCAGAAATCGAGATCCTCGAACAGATGAAGGGCTGCGGGTATTCCGATGATCCCGATCTCCTGTCGGGATTTTTCCGCTTCGAAATTTCGATCCGCACCGGCCTGGACCTTCCGCCGCTCCCGAAGCAGATCGAACCCGGACCGGTTGTTGCTGACAAATTGCTGGGTATCGTAATCCCGGCCGCACAAAAACCCGTATGCCGCCGGGGTTCCCGCCACGTCCGCGATGGTGAGCTTGCAGTGATTGGCGCAGAAATCGCACACCTCGGAGCGCACCGGAATGGGATTTCGATGGAGTCCCAACCCGCGGAATCGCGTCTGAAAGGCCGGTTCATCCCTCAGGGCCAGGGCCACCCCCACAGCGCCGGTGAGATGACAGAATTTGGAGACATGAATCGGCTTTTTCAGCCGCTGCTCAAATGCGGCCACCAGCGCACGGTTTTTGGCGGTGGCCCCCTGAAAAGTGATGACATCTCCAATGGCGCCGGGTACCGCCACCTTGGTCAAGTAGTTTTCCCGAATCGAGTGCAGCACCGCCGCCAATACCTGGTCCGTCTCATATCCTTCGGCCAGGTAATGGTTGAGGTCCCGCTCCATGAAGACGGTGCAGCGGTCGCTGGCCATGGGGGCGCGGCGGCCTTCGGTACGCCCCGCGTACTCGGAAAGCGGACACCCGAGCTTTCGGGCCTGCTCTTCGATAAAGCTGCCGGTGCCGGCGGCACAGACGGTATTCATAACTGAAAAGGTGACCCGCCCGTCCTTCAGGGTGGTGAACTTGGCGTCCTGGCCGCCGATCTCGATGATGGTGTCCACGGCCGGAACCAGATCCCGGGCGGCCCGGGCATGGGCGGTGATTTCATCCAGAATCAGATCGGCGCCCATGACTTTTCCGGCGAACTTGCGGCCTGACCCGGTGGTCCCGGCGCCGGTGATCCGCCATCGAAACCGTTTTCGTTCCGACAGATCCTCGATGGCGGAAAAGAGCGCCATCACCGCATCCAGGGGCCTGCCGGCGGTTCGGGTGTAAAACCCCGCAAGCACTCTGTTTTCCGGGTCCAGAAGTGCTGCTTTGGTGCTGGTGGAGCCGATATCGAGCCCGAGATAGGCCTCCAAGGCTTCCCCCGGCGCCGGCCGTTCATAGAGATCGACTTCGACCCGGTGAAGGCGGGTATGGTCTTGGGGACGGTATTCATACCCCTCGATGCCGTCAAAAGCGGGGTACCCGGATTGTTCCAGCCGAAGCGGCGGATAATAGCAGGTTCGCGCCTTCGCTTCGATAGATAGCAAATCCCCGAGGCCGGTGATGTCGCCGGGCGTATTCAGGGCGGCCGGATCCGCCGCCGATTCCAGGGCCGCACCCACCGCGCCCAAAATTCCGGCGTTTCCATCGGTGATGAATTCCAACCCGGTCAGTGCGGTCAGGTGATTGACCACCGCCCGGTTTTGGGCCACCCCGCCGGCAAAGATCACCGGCGGAATCGGCGGATCATGCCTGAACAGCACATCCGCGATGTTTTCGGCCAGGCCCCGGCACAATCCGTCGCAGATTTCGGCCAGGGAATACCCCTCCTGCTGGGCATGGATCAGGTCGGTCTTGGCGAAAACAGCGCACCGGGTGGCGATCTTGGGCACCTCGCCGGTGTTGGAGAGGGCCACCCGACAGAGTTCCGCGGCGGTGTCCAGGTTCAGCCGACCGGCCTGCTGGTCCAGAAACCCGCCGGTTCCGGCCGCACAGGCGGTATTGGACTTGAAGCCCATGTAATTGCCTTGTCCGTCGAACCGGATCAATCCGAACTTTTCCCCCCCCACCACCAGAATGGCGCCGAATCCCTCGTATAGATGGCGGCTGCCGGTGATGAGACAGACCCGGCTGTCGTACCGCCCGTGGGCTTTAACTAGGGACGGGGTGGCGGAAGTGACCGCAATCCGCCCGATTTCGGAAAAATCCTCATCGCCCAGAATCCGGGTCAAGGCGCCGGGAATATCCCCGTGATGAAATTCATAGTCGGTCCGTCCCGGGACCTTGTCCGAACCGAGTCGGGCCACCGACACCGACACCGATCCGATATCGATTCCCAAAATATGCGTATTTGTGTGCATCGAAAACCTCCCCTGCCCGATAAACGGACCTGCTCCGGGCAGCCCTTTATATTGAGACTTAGTAATTTTATAATTCTCTCTTCTTATTTTTTGGTGCAACCATTTTAAACCCCGGCGGATGGATTGTTCAATAGGTAAATCCCTTACGCGGAACCGCTTCTTAAATACACCTTTCCCTGGAAAAAGAGGTTCGAATCTGCTATTCAAATTCTAAGCGCATGTTTTCACAGCGGCTTATCGTTCGATCATGTGTTTGGAACCCTCCTAACCTCTTGCCTCAAAGGAGACGTTATGTACCTGAAACAGGCGGATCTTTTCAACGGCTTGACCATGCATTTCCTGCAACGGGTGATGGACATCGGCGCCAAGGAATCCCATTCCGAGGGGGACATCCTGTTCCGAAGCGGTGATCCGGCCCGGCATTTCTACATCCTCATTCAAGGGCGGATCAGACTCACCATCGACAGCGGAGAACGACGGGTCTATGTGGGGGATCAGACCGGCGAATTTTTCGGCTGGTCGGCCATTCTGGGGCGCTACACCTATACCGCCACCGGCGAGTGCGAACAACCGACACGGCTCCTGAAAATAAAGGTGGAATCTTTTCAAAAGCTATTGGACGGTGATCCGGACAACGGCATGATGTTCTTCAGAAACCTAGCCAAGGTGCTCGGAGAACGGCTGATCGAAAGCTATCGAGTCATCTCGAAAACCGCCGATTAAGCAAGGAGATTCCATGGAATACGAGGAAATCGAAGCCTCCCCGGCCTCCTCGCCACGGCGCAGCTGAGTCATGGATTCTGAAGCCGGCAGGGAGGAAGCGGCGCTCCTGAATCGGTTGCGCACCCGTTTGGCGGATTTCGAAAAAGACCGGGCGAACCTGCTTTCCATTCTCCGGATGATACAGGAGACCTTCTCCTATATTCCCGAAGAGGCCATCTACATGGCGGCCGACCATCTCGATCTGGCGCCCTCCGAGGTTTACGGGGTGGCCACCTTTTACAATCAGTTCAAATTCAATCCGCCGGGGAAATACCCGATCAAGGTGTGCCTGGGCACCGCCTGCCATGTGAAGGGGGGCGATATCATCCTGGAAAATTTTGAACGAAAGCTGGATATTCGGGAAGGAGAAACCACCCCGGACCGAGACTTCAGCCTGGAGCGGGTGGCCTGCGTCGGCTGCTGCGCCCTGGCGCCGGTGGCCCTGGTGGGCGAAGCGGTCCACGGCCATATGGCGCCCAGCAAGGTTGAGGGGCTCTTCACCCGGATTCAGGTGGAAAAAGAGATGGCCGAGCGCGAAAAGAGGCGTCATGAGTCCGCCCGATAAGAGATCCCGATCCGCCGCATACCTTGCCCTTCAAGAGACGGCGCTTCAAGAGCAAGAGGAGCATGCGGAAACCGGCGGGCCTGTCATCCATATCGGCCTGGCCACCTGCGGCATCGCCGCCGGGGCCCTGGAGACCCGGCACGCCTTTGAACAGGTATTGGCCGAACGGAAGATTCCGGCCCGCATCCACCCGGTCGGCTGTCTGGGCCACTGCTATGCCGAACCGGTGGTGATCATCGATCATCCCGATTCCGGATTTCCCCCGATCTTTTATCACGAGGTCACCCCGGGCAAGGCCAAAATGCTGGCCCGCCTGTTTCTGGAAGAAGGCGATCCGCGCTTCGAGCATGTCTACGGCGCCATGAAGCCGAACGATCTGATTCCGTCGGTCATGGAGTTTTCCCGGTTCAGTCGGGAGCACCGGGTGGTGATGGAAAAATGCGGCCGCATCGATCCCGGGGACCTGAACGAATATATCGCCGAGGGCGGCTACCGGGCACTGGATGCGGTGCTGCGGATGGACCCCGGCCAGGTCATTGAGACCGTTACCGCATCGGGGCTTCGGGGGCGGGGCGGAGCCGGTTTTCCCACCGGTCTGAAGTGGGAACGGGCCCGAACGGCCTTCGGGGACAAACTGGTCATCTGCAATGCGGACGAAGGAGATCCCGGCGCCTACATGGACCGGGCCATCATCGAAAGCGACCCCCACCAGGTGCTGGAGGGTCTGGCGATCTGCGCCCATGCGGCAGGGGCCGGGGAGGGGGGCATCTATATTCGTTCCGAATACCCCCTGGCGGTTCGAATCATCACCCGGGCCGTCGAACAGGCCCGGCAGGCGGGGCTTCTGGGAAAAAACATCCTGGGGTCCGGAATCGATTTGGAGGTGACGGTGTTTCAGGGCTCCGGCGCCTTTGTCTGCGGCGAAGAGACCGGTCTGATCCAATCCATGGAGGGCCGCCGGGGGATGCCCCGGCACCGCCCGCCGTATCCGGTCAGTCGGGGGTTTCAGGGGCGGCCCACCGTCATCAACAATGTCAAAACCCTGGCCTACCTTCCCCTGATTCTTCAAAGGGGGGCCGAGTGGTTCCGATCCCTGGGAACCGAACACAGCCCGGGCACCGCCGTCTTTTCGGTGGTGGGCGACGTGGTTCACCCCGGTTTGGTGGAAATCCCCATGGGGGTGACCCTTCGCACCCTGATTTTCGACATCTGCGGCGGAATTCCCAAACACAAGGGGTTTAAAGCGGTCCAGATCGGCGGCCCCTCGGGCGGGTGCCTGCCGGAATCCTTTCTCGATATTCCCATCGATTTCGACTCCCTCACCGAAGCCGGCGCCATGATGGGCTCCGGCGGCTTGGTGGTCATGGACGAGGCGACCTGCGTGGTCAATGTCTCCCGGTATTTCCTCGATTTCACCCAGAAGGAATCCTGCGGCAAATGCACCTTCTGCCGAATCGGCGCCCGCCATCTTCTGGACATCCTGACGCGAATCACCTGCGGGAACGGCCGGGACGGGGACCTGGAACAGCTGGAGCGGTTGAGCCGGGACATCAAACAGGGATCTCTCTGCGGACTGGGGCGAACCGCCCCCAATCCGATTCTCACCTCCCTGGCCTATTTTCGGGAGGAATACGAAACCCATGTTCAAGATGGGCGATGCCCCGGCATGATGTGCCGCCCCCTCACCGCTTTTTACATCGATCTGGAAAAATGCGCCCGGGGATGCGATGCCTGCGCCACCTGCTGCCCCACCGACGCCGTCTTCACCACCAGCACCCGCAAAAAAGGGATCGATCTCGATACCTGCGTCAAATGCGGGGAGTGCGTCACCGCCTGCCCTCCGGAATATGATGCGGTTCGCCGGGTTTCTCCGGCCCATCTCGCCCCGGTGGTGGAACGGCCCGCCGAACCGGTGGAGTCGGCAGCAGACAAACCCGAAAACCGGGAGGCGCCATGAGCCGGATTTCCTTTCAGGTGAATGACCGGAAGATCAGCGCCCCCGAGGGGATGTCGCTGCTGGGGGCCTGCCTGAACGCCGACATCCATATCCCCCATCTTTGTTATATGGAGGGAATGACCGAACCGCCGGCCTCCTGCCGACTCTGCTTTGTGGAGATCGAGGGGCGGCGGGAACCGGTCACCGCCTGCACCCTTCCAGTCAGATCCGATTTGAAGGTCCGTACCGATACCCCGGCGGTCCGCCGGCTGCAACGGACCGCCCTTCGGTTGCTGCTGTCGGTTCACCATGTGGACTGCAAACACTGTATCGCCAATTACAAATGCGAACTTCAGCGGACGGCCAGATTTCTCGGCATCGGGCTCAAACCCAAGCACCTTGACCATTACAGCAAAGAACCCGAGGTGGATGACACCCATCCGCACCTGATTCACCGCCCCAACCGATGCGTTCTGTGCGGCCGGTGCATTCATATCTGTGAATCCCGTCACGGCCGGGCCTATATCGCCATGGCACGGCGGGGGTTCGACACCGTCCTCACCTTCTACGGAAGCACGGACGCCATCGACCTTCCCGCTCCGGACTGCACCGCCTGCATCGATGTCTGTCCGGTGGGGGCCCTGGAGTCCAAACACGGTGAATGAACCTCGGGAGAACCCCGATCACGGGCGGAAATTTTCCGAAAAAAGAGTTGAAACTCAGCTCGGTATCCGGAGTTTGAATTGAAGGCGTTCACCAGAACAATGAGAATCTCAAAATGGGGTATTCTTGTCGGCGTTTTTCTCCTTATCTTCCTATCAGGTCTTCTGGCGATGGCCCTTTTCATCTGGCGCAAAACCCCGAGCCATAACCGCAACTGGAAGATCGAACACAGCCGGCTTCCGGTGGCGGCGGTGGACGGCGACCGGGTTCAGATTCAACATGTCCGCAACTTCCGCTATGATGCGGCGGGCCGGGTGGTCCGCCCGACCTATGAGGACCGCACCTATTCCCTGGCCGAACTCGAGTCGGTCTGGTACGGGATCTCCCATTTCGGAGAGTACGGACTGGCCCACACCTTTCTCAGCTTCGGCTTTGAAGACGGCCGGTATCTGGCGGTCTCCATCGAGGCCCGCCAGGAGATGGGAGAAGGCTACAGCCCGATTCAGGGAATGCTTCGCCGGTATGAACTGATCTATGTCATCGGCGATGAACGGGACATCATCGGGCTTCGCACCCATATTCGACAGGAGCGGGTCTATCTCTATCCGCTGACCCTCTCCGCCGACATGGCCCGGATCCTGTTTACAGACATGCTCCGTATCGCCGACGGCATTCGACTCACACCCCGGTTTTACCACACCGTTACCGACAACTGCACGGTCGGGATTGTTCGGCATGCCAGACAAATCTCCGCCCTCAGGCGGTTTTTCGATTACCGGGTTCTGTTGCCCGGGTATTCCGATCGTCTGGGGTATGCCTACGGGTTCATCCCCGATGAACAGCCGCTGGCGAAACTGAGAGAGGCCGTTCTGATCCACCCCGAAGGATTCGGCGTCGATGATCCTGATTTCCACGATCGAATTCGGGGAAGATAGAGGTTTATGCTTCCGTCGAAGCCGGCTCCTCGAGAATCTGATAAGAGTGGTCGAAACGGGCGTTTAAAGAGGAGAGGCCGCTGCAATATTTTTCTTTGGAGAGCCCGATGGCCCGCTCCACGTCTTCAGGCTGAATATCCTTGCCGTAAAAGATATACTCCACATGGATGTCGGTGAACCGCTTGGGATGCTCCTCGGCCTGATTCCCGGTGATGTTGACCTTGAAATCGGTGATTTCCCCGCTCTTCTTTTTCAGGCTGTAGATCATGTCGATGGCGGTGCACCCGGCCACCCCGATCAGAATCATCTCCATGGGAGTCGGTCCGCTGCGGCCTTGGGTGCTGTCCATGATCACGGCGGGCCCGTCTTCGGGACGGGCCAGAAACTGGTACCCGTCGATCCATTTCAGTTGGGCAGACAAAGACATACCGGTTTTCCTTTCTTTTTCCTTGAATGCCGGTTCCGTTTCCAACGCCCGGGAACCGGCGGTTATCCTCTGTTATCCGTTGGCGGCGCTCTCGTGGGCTTCGCCCAGGCGGGCCTCGATATAGGTGATCAGTTCTTCATTCCATTCTTCCAGATCGAAACACATGGCATCGTCTCCCAGCAGGCCTTCCGGCACGAAATCGCCTCTTTCATCGGGATCGGTGATCATGTCGCCGTAAAAGCAGACCGACAGCCATCGGGGATCATCCTCGATGACGTCCACCATGACATAGAGGGATTTATCGGCCTGGTTCCGGTGGGCGGCCCGAAGAGAATAGGTCACCCCGGCCCTGGGAACGAAATCGAGGACCGCCCCGTCTTTGGACGCCAGAAAGGACTTGAGCCGCAGAAAGGCTTTTTTGTTCTGTTCCGGGGTGTCCGTCCACTCTTCGATGAATTGATTCAGCGCTTGCTCCGCCTCTTGTTTCATTTTTTCGCTCCTTTCAATCGGTTTGGGTGAGTTCACTCTTCCCCCACAGCTCAATAAATCCCGAAAAAAGCCCAGACGGCCGCAATCATCACCACCAGATAGAGCAGTGTCATGCCGATGCCGGCCCGAATAAAATCGATGGTCCGGTAACTGCCCGGACGCATGATCAGGGCATTGACCTGATGCGTGGGAAGCACAAAAGAATTAGAGGTCGCCACCGCCACCACCAGGGCGGCGATGCGGGGGTCGGCTCCGATGTTGAGAGCCAGATTCATGGACAGCGGCACCAGCAGGACCGCCGCCCCCACATTGGAGATCACCAGCGTAAAAAAAGAGGAGAGGATGGCGATCACCGTCATCAGAAGAATCGGCGCCACCTCGTCTCCCAGCCATTGGGTGATCGTGGCGGCGATCAGTTTTGCGGTCCCGGTGTTTTCAAAGGCCATCCCCAGCGGAATCAAACCGGCCAGAAGAAACACCGTCATCCAGTCCACGGCCCGGTAGGCCTCGTCGATGGACATGACCCGCAGCAGCACCATTCCGAGAGCTCCGGATAACAGGGCGATGGAAAGCTGAACATGGAAGCCGAGAATCATCACCAGGGAGAGAGCCAGGCAGGCCAGGGCATGCGCCGCCTTGTCTTCCCGCAGAATCTCTCCCTGAATCGGGGTGGTGAAGATCAGATCGGGGGAATCCTTCAACCGATGAAAACGCTCCCACCGCCCCTGAAGCAGGAGGGCGTCACCGGGTCGCAGCACCAGTTCGCTCAGATTGGCCACGAACACCTCATCCTCCCGCAATACCGCCAGCGGGTTGACCTGGAACTTCTTTCGAAACTGGATTTCGCTCACTGTATGGCGGTAGAGCTTGGAACGGGGAGCAATGATCGCCTTTACCAGTCCGGCCTCATTGGGAGAAAGGTCCTCGGCGAAGGTGACCAGATTCCGTCGAATTTCCCAGCCCAGCAGCCGGGCCATCTCTTCTACTTTATCGGGGGGTCCGACCACCGCCATATGGTCACCCGCATGGATTTCAGTGTCCCGCATGGGGGCGAAGGATTTTTCCCGTCTTCGATGCCGGGCGATGGCCACCACGGAGGTGTAGAAGAAGGACCGAAGATGAAGCGAACCGATCGTCTGAGGCTTGAAATTCCAGGGCACATGAAGCTCGAACAGGGTGCCCACATCCTCATGCAGGCTCTCCAGAATGGCCGACACCGGATGGTCCCGGTCCTCCGGTTGCCGCTCGGGAAGAATCCATTTTCGAAACAGCATGAAATAGAGGATGGCGGCCAGCACCAGGGCCAATCCGATCGGGGTGACGCTGAAAAGCCCGAAAGGCGCCACATCCGAATCCACCACCCGCATCAGGTCGTTGAGCATGATTAGAGGGCTGGAGCCGACCAGGGTGAGACACCCGCCGATGATGGCGCAGTATCCCATGGGCAGCAGCACTCGGGAGACCGGCACCCCGGTCTGGCGGGCGATCCGGCGCACGGCAGGTAAAAAAAGCGCAGCCGCGCCGATGTTCTGCATAAAACCGGAGATCCCCGCCACAGTGCCCGAAATGAGAAACATGATCCGCCGCTCGCTGTTTCCCGACAGCACAAATATATAATGGGACAGGGTTTTCATCACCCCGGTCTTGTCCAGTCCGGCCCCGATGATGATCACCGCAATAATCGAGACCACCGCATTGGAACTGAGGCCGCTGACGGCCTGGGCCGGGGTGACCAGCCCCAGCAGCGGCAGCAGCACCATCATGAGGATGCCGACCACGTCCACCCGGACCCATTCGAAAATGAACAGAAGGATGACGAAAATCAGAATACCGATTACCAGCAAAATATCCGGGGTCATGGCTTCGCCTCGGCTTTCCCGTTTAGGCGGTTATCCTCTGTTTGGGATCTATCGGTCATGTTTTCATCATCGGTCATCGAATTGTACTCACCGGCCGCCCTGTGTCGTGTCGGGGCTGTCCGGTTCCATTCGGTTTTTTCCCGGCGGTCTGTCCCGAATCGGTTCGGGATTCGGGTAAATATCCGCTGAATCCGAATTCCTGTCAAGCCAAAGGATCGAGATAATCGGCAATTTAAATCCGATTCTTTCCGATCACAACTGGATTTTTATCTAAAATCGGGGTCCATCATCTTTACCATCCGTTTTGATTTTGACAGACGCCCGGTTTTATTTTATGACCAACTGTGTGCCATCCGGCAAGCCGATCCTTTGACGACCACACCGACAGGAGCTGATATTATGGAGGAAAAACTCAGAAAAGGCAGCGGCCATCCCATGCTGTCTCAACTGCCCCCGTCCCGAATGCGAAAGGGGAAAATCGTATCCGCCGAGGAAGCGATCATGGTGATTCGGGACGGCGACACCGTGGCCACCGGGGGGTTTGTGGGCACCGGGTTTCCCGAGGAAATCGCCGTCAAGCTGGAAACCTATTTCCTGGAAAACGGTAAACCCCGGAATCTGACCCTGATGTATGCGGCGGGTCAAGGCGACGGCAAAGAACGGGGGCTCAACCACCTGGGCCACGAAGGGCTGGTCAAACGGGTGGTGGGGGGTCACTGGGGACTGGTGCCCCGGCTTCAGAAGCTGGCCATGGAAAATAAGATCGAGGCCTACAATCTGCCCCAGGGGGTCATTTCACACCTCTACCGGGATATCGCGGCCAAAAAGCCGAGAACCCTGACCACCGTAGGTCTGGGGACCTTTGTGGACCCTCGGAACAGCGGCGGAAAAATCAATGAACTCACTCGGGAAGATCTGGTGGAGACCATCTCCTTCGACGGAAACGAATATCTGGCCTATAAAACCTTTCCCATCCATGTGGCCATCCTTCGGGGAACCACCGCCGATACCGACGGAAACATCACCATGGAAAAAGAGGCCCTGGTCCTGGAAGCCCTGGCCATCGCCACTGCGGCCCACAACTCCGGCGGGTTCGTCATCGTCCAGGTGGAGCGGGTCGCCGACCGCGGCACCCTCAATGCCCGCCAGGTCAAGATCCCGGGGATTCTGGTCGACTGCGTGGTGGTGTCCCGGCCGGAATACCACTGGCAGACCTTCGGGGAACAGTACAATCCCGCCTTCAGCAGCGAAATCCGGGTACCGCTCCAATCCCTTTCCCCCATGGAAATGAGCGACCGAAAGATCATCGCCCGCCGGGCCGCCTTCGAGCTTCAGGCCAACAGCGTGGTCAACCTGGGCATCGGCATGCCCGAGGGGATCGCCAATGTGGCCAATGAGGAGAAAGTCCTGGACTATCTCACCCTCACCGCCGAACCCGGCGTCATCGGCGGCATTCCGGCCGGCGGGCTCAACTTCGGGGCCGCCGTAAACACCGACGCCCTGATCGATCAGCCTTCCCAGTTCGACTTCTACGACGGCGGCGGACTGGATGTGGCCTTTCTCGGCCTGGCCCAGGCCGACAAGGCCGGCAACCTCAACGTCAGCAAGTTCGGCCCCAAATTGGCCGGCGCCGGCGGGTTCATCAACATCAGCCAAAATGCGCAAAAGGTGGTTTTTGTGGGCACCTTTACCGCAGGCGGCCTCAAAGTCTCGGTTAAAAACGAAATGCTCCGCATCGAACAGGAAGGACGGGTCAAAAAATTCGTGGACCAGGTGGAGCATGTCACCTTCAGCGGCCCCTATGCGGTGCAAAAAGGGCAGCCGGTCCTCTACGTCACCGAACGGTGCGTCTTCCGCCTTACCGAGGCCGGCATGGAGCTGACCGAAATCGCGCCCGGGATCGATCTGGAGCGGGATATCCTGGCCCGGATGGATTTCACCCCCATTATCCGAAAGGACCCTTCCTTGATGGACGACCGAATCTTCTGGTCCGACCTCATGGGCTTGAAAGACGATCTTCTGGAGCTTACCTTGGAGGAACGGCTCACCTATGATCCCGAGGAAAATCTCTTTTTCGTCAACTTCGAAAATTATGAAATCAAATCGAGTGAACAGGTTCAAGAAATCAAAGAGGTGGTGGAGCGAATTCTGATTCCTCTCAACAAGCGGGTCTATACCATCGTCAACTATGACAATTTCATGATCTTCCCGGATTTGGTAGATGAATACACTGAAATGGTCAAAGGCCTGGTGGAGGACTATTACTCCCAGGTCACCCGGTACACCACCAGCACCTTCCTGCGAATGAAACTGGGTGACGCCCTGCAGCGGCGAAACGTCTCCCCTCATATCTACCAGACTCGGGAGGAGGCCCGAAAAGCCCTTCAACAGTCCTGATCTTCAAGGGGAAAGCGGGATATTCCCGCTTTCTCTGATCGATTTTTTGCAAAAAAAGAATTCTCCTTCGGTTTCGCATGTGACCAGACCCTGCATGAAATCGGTTCGGACCCGGTTTGCGAATGAAAAAATTTCTGACATCCTGTACCCGCTTAACCGGTTGGGGACTGCTGTTGCTCTTCGCAGTGACGGCGGGTCTGATCGTCTGGTTTCAGACCGCCCCGCCCCCACTGGACTTTCTCAATCCGCACATTCGAGCCCATCTGGAACGATTCGAACCCGAGTACCGGATCGAGTTCGATGCGGTTCGCCTCTCCTGGCCCGGCTGGCAGTTGAATCCCCGGGTGCGGATCGACAACATTCGGGTTCAAAGGCATGACGCCCCGCTCCTTCGAATCCCCGATCTGCTGGTCACCCTGGACCTCGGCAAACTCCTGAGACAGGAAATCGCACCGGTGCGGATCACCCTGAAATCGCCCCGGGTGCGACTGAAGGCCCTGGGAATGGGCGGAATGGAGACCCCGGAGTCGGAAACCGAAGATGCCCTGCCGGAGAGGATCGGCCGAACCCTCTCCCGGATGATGTTCTCCTTTCCCCGCCTGCGGGACCGGGAGCCGGATCTGCGGAAAATCACCATTGAAGATATTTTTCTGTTGTCGGAAGGGACCGCCGACGGCAGCGCCTTCCGAATACCGGAGGTTTCCCTGGCCTTTCATTCCGCCCCTTCCGGAGATTTGAATCTTACGCTGGAGGGGGAAACCGCTTTCGGGAAGAGGCCTTCCCGGTTTCAGCTGATCTCCCGAATTTCCGTAGATAAAGGCACCGCCGAGACCGAAGTCCAAGGAGCCGGATTGAACCCTTCCACATGGACCGGGTTTATCCCGGCAGCGGAGCGGATTCGAGGATATTCTCTGCCCTTCAGCTTCGAGGTCGGCGGAACGATTAACGAATCCGGGCGGATCACGTCAGGGGAATTCTCCGTATTCAATTCGGGCGGCCGGATTTCCGATCCCGATCTGTTCGAACAACC
>JAABSQ010000625.1 GCA_011390315.1 Desulfobacteraceae bacterium | reverse complement strand
GATCACTTTTTCATCCACGAAAATGGGGGCCCCGGTTCGAAGGGCAATGGCGATGGCGTCGCTGGGGCGGGCATCCATATCGAAGGTTTCTCCGTTGGTATTGAAATGGATCCGGGCGAAAAAGGTGTTGTCTTTCAGGTCACAGACCTCCACCTTGATCACCTCGGTTTGGAGCTGATCCGCAAAATTCTTGAAAAGGTCGTGGGTCATGGGACGATCGAATTTTATATCCTGAAGGGCCGAAACGATGGAGGTGGCCTCCAGCAGCCCGATCCAGATGGGCACCGCCCGGTTGTCCTCATCCGATTTCAGGATAATGATCGGGGTGTTGGAGGTCGGGTCCATGGTCAGACCCGCTATGCTTACCTTATGCAGCATAAATTTTTTCTCCTTTCACACGTGAAGGTTCACGCACTATCATTTTGCCGCCGAGGGAATGCAAAAAGGCATCCTCGATGTCGACCCGCACCTGTCGGCCGGTCAGGTCCGGCGGCGGGGAAAGGTCTTCCTTCAATGCGGTGAAGTTGACGATTTTATTGTCGGCGGCGCGCCCGCTCCATTGAATCCCCGCCCCGGTCTCCCCCTGTTCCTGCCTTTTGCTCGGGCCGTCCACCAGCACACAGGCGGTCGTTCCGATCAGGGCGCGGTGCTTGCGAAGGGTGTAGGATTCCTGAAGATCGAGGACCTTCCGCAGGCGGTCGCTTTTTTCCGCCTCGGAAACCGCGTCTGAAAAACGGGCGGCCGGCGCATTGGGCCGGTCCGAATACTTGAAGGCGAAAAGGCTGTCGTATTCCACCGTTCGAATCAGATCCAGGGTGGCCTCGAAGTCGGCCCGTCCTTCCCCCGGAAAACCGACGATGATATCCGAGGTGATGGCGATATCCGGCCGGCATCGTCGCAACCGTTCGACTTTGCTCAAATAGGCGGCCCGGGTATACCGCCGGTTCATGCGGTCCAGCACCGCATCGGACCCGGACTGAACCGGAAGATGGATGTGATTGCACAGCTTATCCAGGTCCCGAAAGGCGGTCATCAGATCTTCGGACAAATCCTTGGGATGAGAGGTGGTAAACCGAATCCGGGCCAGCCCCGGAACGGCGTTGATCCTCGCCAACAGCTCGCTGAAGGCGCACCACCCTTCTTTTTTGCCGTAGCTGTTGACGTTCTGCCCCAACAGCGTGACCTCCCGAACCCCGGACCGGACCAGACCCTCGATCTCCTGAACGATCTCTTCGGGTCTTCGGCTCATCTCGCGCCCCCGCACATAGGGAACCACGCAGTAGGTGCAGAAATTGTCGCATCCCTGCATAATGGTCACAAACCGGCTGACGGCCCCCTCGCCGGCTCCTCCCTGAGGATATTCGAATTCATCGATTTCGGCGCCCGTTTCTACATCCACGATCCGGCATCGGCGGGACTCGACCCGGGCCACCATTCGAGGAAGACGCCCGATCGCCCCGGTGCCGAACACCAGGTCCAGGCAGGGCGCCCGTGTAAGGATATGACGGCCTTCCTGCTGGGCCACGCATCCGCCCACGGCGATGATCATCTCCGGCCGTTTCCGTTTCAGCTCCGCCAGTCGGCCCAGAAAGCTGAAGGCCTTCTGCTCGGCCTTTTCCCGAATGGCGCAGGTGTTGACCACCACCAGATCGGCCCGGCCCGGGGTATCGGTCCTTCGGTATCCCAGGGGATGCAGCAGGGTGGCGATGCGATCGGAGTCGTAGACATTCATCTGACATCCGATGGTATTTATATAGAGATATTTGTTACGATCCATTCCCACCTTGTATTCAAACGTCGTATTCAAAATTCCGGGGGCGAACAAAGCCGGATCCACTGGATTCGACCGGTTCGGGGGGAGATTCGACCGGCTCGATTCGAACCGTTTCGGCCACCTCCCGCAGAATTTCTTTTACTTCCTCCTCGCAACCGGGTGAAATGCAGACCCGCACGATCCCCGAACGTGGATCGATGGTGCTCAGGAGTGCGACGCCGTCATAGCCTTCGAGGATGAATTTCAAAAAATGAATTTTTCGCCGGTCCACCCGGTAATACTGTTTGACGGTCTTCACAACATAGTTCGCTCCAAGTTTATTGTAAAGGTTATCATCATCGTTCACGGGATATCAATATAAAAGTTCCGGATAATCGTTCCGGAAAAAGTTTCGGCAGCAATCGCGAGTAAACCCCATTTAGCTGTTGTCCGGATCGGGTGAATGGGGTATGTTTCCCGCCATGAATCACGAATGGCACATTCGAACCCCCGACCGGCATCAGGTGGATAGAATTCGGCGGATTCTGGGCTGCTCGCCCGTTACCGCCACCGTTCTGGCCAACCGGGGCATCGACGGCGAAGACGGGATTTCCCGGTACATGAACCTGTCCCTGGCCGACCTTCGCCCGCCCTTTGCCATCAAGGATATGGATGCGGCGGTCCGCCGGATCACCCAGGCGATCGAGGATCGGGAGCGGGTCTTGATTTTCGGTGACTATGATGTCGACGGCATCACCGCCGTCACCCTGCTGCTGGAGTTTTTCCGGCAGGTCGGCCTGGATGCCGGTTTTTATATTCCTCATCGGTGCGATGAAGGGTATGACCTTCAGGTGGACCATGTTTTCGGGGTGGCCCTGCCCCGGGAAACCGATCTGATCGTTACCGTCGACTGCGGCTCCAGCCGCCATGAGGCGGTCCGTTCGGCCAGAGAAAGCGGCATCGACGTCATCATCACCGACCACCACACCATCACCTCCCCTCCGGCGGCGGCGGCGGTGGTCAATCCCCGGCGCAGCGACTGCACCGCCGGTTTCGACCACCTGGCCGGGGTCGGGGTCGCTTTCGCGCTGGTGGTCTGCCTTCGAAAACACCTTCGGGACAAAGGGTTCTGGAAACCCGGGTCCGAGCCGAACCTGAAGCATTTTCTAGACCTGGTGGCCCTGGGCACCATTGCGGATATGGTCCCCCTGGTGGGAGACAACCGCATCCTCTCCAAGATCGGAATGGATGTCATCAACGCCGGGCGCCGGCCGGGCCTGACCGCGCTGCTCAAGGCCGCCGGGGTGAAAGAGGCGGTTCGGGATACCGACGACATCGCCTTTCGACTGGCCCCCCGCCTGAACGCGGCCGGCCGGCTCGACCACGCCAAAACCGCCGTGGAACTGCTGACCACCCGAGACCCTCGGCGGGCCGAAGAGATCGCCGAATCCCTGAACCAGCTCAACCGACGGCGGCAGGAGACCGAAAAGCGGATTTTGGAAAAGGCCCTCGCCCTGATCGGGGATGATCCCGGGGAAACCGGCCGCAACGCTCTGGTCCTGACCCATCCGGACTGGCATGAGGGGGTGCTGGGCATCGTCGCCTCCAAACTGACGGACCGGTTCTTTCGGCCCGCCATCCTGATCTCTTCCCGGAACGGCATCGGCAAAGGGTCCGGCAGAAGCATCCCGGGAATCAATCTCTACGAGGGGCTGGAGGCCTGCTCGGTCCATCTGGAAAAATTCGGGGGCCACCCTATGGCCGCGGGCCTTCAGATTCGACCCGACCGCATCGACGCCTTTCGAAGCGATTTCGAAGCCTGGGCGTCAAAGGCCGTCGGCCGTAAACCGCTGACCAAAACCATCGACATCGACTGCGAACTCAATTTCCATGAAGTCACCGACTCCCTGATCGATGAACTGGAGAGACTGCTGCCCTTCGGAGAAGGCAACCCGGAGCCGCTCTTTCTGGCCAGGAAGGTTCGGGTCTCCTCCTCCATGATCGTGGGCAAACGCCACCGGCGGATGAGCCTGCGCCAGGGAAACCCCTCGGCCCGCGCCATGAACGCCATCCAGTTCAACATCGACCGGGGCCGAATCGCCGACGCCTTCGACCGGGTCGCTTTCAGACTGCGGTGGAACCGGTGGAAGGGCCGAAAAACCGCTCAGATAATTATCGAAGAAACCTGAACATTTTTCTTGCAAATGGCGGAAAGTGCCATTAATATGATGGGATATTGACAAGCAGTTAAACATCTTCAAGAAGGGAATTACGAATGGCTAAGGTATTTCGCCCCAGCACCCGGGAGGCCAGCATCCTCTCGAAAATAGAGTCTTCCAAAGAGCATGCCCGCCGGCAGGCCATCAACAGCGTACGAGACCATATCGACACGCTGAGCAATGCGGTCACCTCGAAACTGATCGAGAACAAGTTCGTGGAAACCACCAACAAAAACGGCTTTGAAGAGCAGATCCACAAAAGCCTCGACAAGCTCGTCTATGCCGATGATTTCGATATCGATTATCAGATCTCGCCTTACCGGAACCTGGTTCCCAATCCCCACGTGGTGAGCCTGTATCTGACCTCCTTTGTGATCGAAACCATGATCAATCACAAAGATGTCGTCGATATTTACGGTGCGGATGATGAAATCTATCACTGCATCCATCGGCAGGTCCAAAAACACCTGACCTGAGCATGCGCCCGTCGTTTCACCCCAGGCTCGTCAATCCCCCGTTTGGCGATCCCGGCGTGTTTGTTCCCTTTGCTTTTGAAAAACGGGCCGTGCTCTTCGACCTTGGGGATATCCATTCCCTCTCCCCCCGAGATATCCTCAAGATCAGCCACATCTTCGTTTCCCACACCCACATGGATCATTTTTTCGGATTCGACCATCTGCTGCGCCTCTTTCTGAGAAAAGATCCTGTACCTTTACGGACCCGGCGGAATCCTGAAGAATGTGGAAGGCAAACTGGCCGGATACACCTGGAATCTGGCGGATACCTATGCCCATGAGCTGTCTCTGAACGTGACCGAAATCGATGCCGACCATCTGGTCACCCGGGAATACCCGTGCCGGAACCGTTTTCAGCCCAAGGCGGGCCCGGTTCGAACCCGGTTCGACGGAGACCTGCTGAAGGAGTCCGGGCTGTCGGTTTCCGCAGACCTTCTGGACCATGCCACCCCCTGCCTCGGATTCACCCTTCAGGAACGATTTCACGTCAATATTTTGAAAGAACGGGTGGAAGAACTGGGCCTGACGGTGGGCCCCTGGGTCCGGCGTTTTAAGACCGCCCTTTTCGAGGCGCACCCTTTCGATTCGCCCTTTGCCGTCGATTCCGACGACCTCGGGGGGCCGGTATTCTCCCTGGGGGAACTGGCCGACAACATCGCCCGGATTACCCCGGGCCAGAAGATCGCCTATATTACCGATACCGCCTATACCCCTTCCAATCGGGAGAAAATCCTGGCCCTTTCCCGGGGGGCGGACGACCTCTTCATTGAAGCGGTTTTTTCCGAGTCGGACCGGAACCTGGCGGAACAAAAACGCCATCTGACCGCCCATCAGGCCGGCACCCTGGCGGGTCTGGCCGGCGTAAAACGATTCACGATTTTCCATTTCTCCCCCCGGTACACCGACCGGGAGAATCGCCTGCTTCAGGAGGCGCAACAAGCCTACGAAGCCGCCATCGGAACCGATTGACGGATGGAAAACCATCCCTTTTTCATCGATACCGCCGGGTGCCGGCTGCGGGTGCAACGCCTCGGCGTTGGCTTTCAGGAGAGCGGCCCGGTACTGGTCTTCCTTCACGAAGGTCTGGGCAACATCGCGCTCTGGCGGGACTTTCCGGAAAGCGTATGCCGGGAAACCGGGCTTCAGGGGATCGTTTACGAGCGGCGGGGATACGGAAAATCCGACTGCTTTGAAACCCCCTGGCCCGAAGATTATCTGGTCACCGAGGCGACGGTTTACCTGCCCGGAGTGCTGGATGCCTGCGGGGTCGAGCAGGCGGTGCTGATCGGACACAGCGACGGCGGCTCCATCGCCCTGATCGGAGCCGCGACCCTTCCCGACCGAATCCGGGGCGCCGTCACCGAAGCGGCCCATATCTTTGTGGAGGAGATTACCCTGACCGGCATTCGCGGGGCCCTTCATGTCCTTGAAACCACCGACCTCAAGGCCAAATTGGCCCGGTATCACGGCAAGGATGTGGATCGAATCATCGCACGGTGGGCCGACACCTGGCTCGACCCCGGTTTCCGGGGCTGGAACATCGAATCCTTTCTGCCCCGAATCACCGCCCCGCTCCTGGCGCTGCAAGGCCAAGACGACGAATACGGCACCGAGGCCCAGGCGACCGGCATCGCCCAAGGGGTGTCCGGTCCGGTGGAAATCCGCCTCATTCCCGACTGCGGCCACATCCCTCATGTGCAGGCCCGGCAAAAGGTGCTCGGTTATATGAAGGAGTTCATTCGAAAGCTGACCGCCTAAGGCTATAGAGTGGACACCAGCCGGGTCAATCCATCCAGTTCGGTTCCCTGAAACCGATTCAATCGATTTTGCAAACCGGCCAGTGCCGTCGGAATATAGGTTTCGAACGAGGTCTTTCCCCTGACCCGGCTGAGGTATCCGTAAGCGCCCAGGATCTGAAGGTTCCGGGTCAGCGCACAGAAATCGTATCCCAGTCGAAAAGAGTCCGGGTCGATGGAAAGATAGGCGGAGAGCCCGCCCATATAGTCTTCCAGCAGCTGATTCTGAACAGGAACAGGCAGATCGACGTAGGGGTCGATGAGCAGGGAGGCGAGGTCGTATTGCAGGGGACCGAACCGGGCCCCCTGAAAATCGATAAAAAAACAGCGACCGTCCCGGACCATGATGTTCCTGGACTGCATATCCCGGTGAATCAAACCGGGCGCCCCGTACTGAAGGGCTCCTCGGGCCAGGGCCTGAAATTCCGGTTCAAAATCCTGATAGCGGACCCGTTTTCCCAGAAACTCGACCAGAAAGGCCTCCACAAAATACCGGCATTCCTTCTCCAGGATAAGAGAGCGGTCATAAGATCGGGATTGCCAGGTCCAGCTCGAATCGAACCCTTCGACGCCTTCCATTCCGAACCGAATCAGCCCCTCGATCACCGGCCGGTACCGGGAAAGCATCTCATCGGACCGCCGCCCTCGAACCCGGGTTTGAAGGTGCTCATCCCCCAGATCCTCCAGAAACACCAGTCCGGAAAACCGGTCTTCCCGATAGATCTCGGGCACCGGAATTCCTCTTCGATGAAGATGCCGGCCGATATCGATAAAGGCGTCCACCTCTCGGGGAGGCGGTTCCGGTCCGCGCAGGCCGTGGTCGGCCAGAATCAGAGAACCGGCAGAGGTGATCAACCGGCTCCAGCGCCGGTCGGAGCCGTCTCCGGCCAGGGGGACTTCCTGAAAACCGTCTTCCCGGTAATCTGAAAAAGCCGCTCGGAAGGCCCGGGGAGCCGAGTGATTCACGACCGCATTCCGGTACCGCTCGGGAGTGCCCAGGTCATGCCACTCGCATCCGTCGGCCACATAGGCGGTGAGGCGCAGGCCCCGGGCGATCATCTTTCGGTAGGCATCGATGCTGTTGCAGCAGACCCCCTCGGGGATAAAATCGAGCACCGCCGGATTCAGCACCTGGATTCCGGTGAAGGTTCTATGGATCAGGTCTCGGCTCTTCGGGCGGGAATCGGTTGTTTCGAACCCCAGGATCTTCCCCTCCCGGGTCAGGGAAACGGAATCGAACCGGGGATCGGGGCAGACCGCCAGAGTGGCCGGCCCGCCGTGGTTCAAGTGGAAATGATACACGGAGCGGGGATCGATATCGGTGAGGATGTCGCTGTTGACGACCAGAAACGGCCGATCGTCCCAAAAATCGGTCGCATTTTTGATGGCGCCGCCGGTCCCCAGGATCTCCGGTTCGAACCGGGCGGCGACCGGAATCGGATAATCGGCGGCGGCGATATGGGCCTCGATCCTGTCCGCCAGGTGGTGTGTGTTCACCAGGACCGCTTCACATCCGGCCACGGCCAGCCGACGGATCTGGATATCCAGCAGGGTGTCGCGGCCCACCCGAAAAAGCGGTTTGGGCAGATGCCGGGTGTGGGGAAGCAGGCGGGCCCCCAGGCCCGCCGCCAGCACCAGGGCCTTCATGACTGGAGCAGGTTGAGGTACCGGCGGATTTTTTCGGCGAAAAACTGGATCAGCGCTTCATCCTCGGCGCCCTTGATCCCCTCGCTGAGATAAAAATCCATGGCGTTTTTCAGATTGATTTTGGACAGGGATTCGGGAAGCTCCACCTCTTTTTTCTTGTACATGCGGTTCCCCATGGACTGAATCTTTTTGAGCCGGTCCTTGGTTTCGATGAAGTTTCGAGGATATCGCAAGAAAAAATTGAGGGCGATCCAGTAGGATTCAAAATAGGTTTTGAGGAAAGCGGAAAAAATCTTCAACTTCCGGTATCCGGCGGAGGTCAGGTTATAGGTGTCCGGCAGGGTGGGATGCGGTATCAGCACCGCCTCATCGATGAATGATTTTATATTTTTCTGGATAAAATGCTCCGGCGTCTTTTCAACGTCATAGGCGAACTCGTTTTTCATGATTCTCAGGAGAAAGGCGTAGCTGTCATGGATCTGGGCGGTGGAAAACTGAAAGGCGTCCCGCTCCAGGATCGCCAGGGCGGTAAAAGCGCCGGGAATAAACGCGGACACGCTGTTGTTCTTGTAATAGTCCAGGGCCGGGCGTTTGCTTTCATTGACGATGTACTCCCGTTCATCGAGCTCCCCCTCCTTTTTATCGCTCTTTTCTTTTTTATCGAAGGATACCGGCTCTATGAATTTTCTCTGGATATAAGAATCGATGACATATTCGAAGGCGAGGTCGGGCTCCACCAGCAGGGTATCCGCAAGGGTGGCTTTATGGATGTTCAGATAGTTCATATAGGTCTGAATATCCTCCATCAGCTGACTGTGGGAAAACCGATGTTTCTGGGCGTTGAGAACGGCCCCGGCCACCACCGCATGGGGCGTTACCACGGTGACCTTGTCGATGGCGTTGACCAGCCGATACCCGAGATTTCGGCAGAAGGTATTCTGCTCTTTGGTGCTCATTTCCTGGAAGGTTTTGCCTTCCCGGGCCAGCAGATCATTCATGGAAATGCCCTCATGAAACTGAATATAGATGATCCCATAGCGTTTTTTAAGGAATTTCCGGGCTTTGACCACCTGCCACAGGCTTTCGGGCCGTTTCTGGCCGCCTTCCAGCTCATGAAGATAAGCGCCTTCTTCCAGCACCCGGTCGTATCCGACGAAAACCGGCACAAAGATCAGGTCCTCGCTGGCGCCCATGCGAAAGGCGTTCAGAAGAATATTCAGAAGGCCCAGCTTGGGTGCAAGCAGCTTTCCGGTTCGACTCCGGCCCCCTTCGATAAAAAATTCGATATTGAATCCCTCCTCCAGGAGCTTGAAGACATACTCGGCGAAAACCTTGGAATAGAGCACCGCGCCCTTAAAGGTCCGCCGTATGAAAAAGGCGCCGCCCGCCCTGAAAATCGGTCCCAGCGGCCAGAAAGAGAGGTTTTTGCCCGCTGCGATATGCGGACAGGGCATGTCATTGTGATAGAGAATATAGGAGAGGATCAGATAGTCGATATGGCTCTTATGACAAGGCACCAGGACCAGGGGCCCCCGCCGGGACATGCCCTTGACCCGGTTCAGAACGGCGGTGTTGATGGAGACCCCTTCGAACATCAGATTGATCATCCACCGCAGGACCACCGACATGACCTGGATCAGGTTGACATTGTACCGGGCCGCGATTTCGTCGATATTGGTATCGGCCTCCTTATAGACTTTATATAGGGGGATATTTCGGGTTTCCGCAAAATGCTCCAGGAAGCTTCTCAACCGATCATTGGTGAGGATATTCTCTTTCAGTTCTTCCTTGGACTTGAGAATCGGCCCGGTAATGCTCTGCCGATGCCGGTTGATCTGAACCAGCAGCAGCCGCCGCAGCTTGAGCGCCTGCTTTCCCGGGCTCAGGTCGCGATTTCCTTCCCGCTCGATATACTCCTTCAGGCTCACCGGTTCGGACACTTCAACGAATACGCTGGCCGGCTTTCTGAAAAGCGCGAAAACCCGGCGGATCTTGCCGGGGTTTTCCTGGCTGCCGAAAAGCATATCAAGCAAACCGGGCCGGGACCGGTGAGGCCGTTTGCTGTAGAAAATCAGCTGAGGAACGATATAGATCGGTCGGTCCGTGGAATGCTGGGTTTCGATCAGGTAGCGCAGCGGGTCCGGGTTGGATTTGACGAACCGCAGATAAAACCCCCGCTTTTCCACCAGCGACAGCATGGCCGCATGTCCGTCTTTGAGTTTATCCCGAATGTACCCGCTGTCATAGGGGTCCGGAAAAGAAAAACGGGTGAAAAAATGATGGATATGGCCCAGAAAAATCCTGAACAGCCGGGACAGCGGCTGCAAAAAAAAGACCTTGTGATCGAAACCGATCTCCGGAACCGGCAGCCCTTCCTGCTCATAGCGGGTGTGATAGAAAAGAAATTCAAAATCGCTTTTGTATTTATTGGTATAAACGATAATGGCGTCTTCGGGGAGGTTTTGAATGACCTCCATCTGGGCCTCCCCGATACGAATCCCGGAAAACAGGACCCGCAGGAAATAGGACGACGGTTTCCCGAATCGCCTCGGAAAAAAACAGCGGAAGTGGTGGTCGGTGCCGAGCAGGACTTTGTCGAACCACCGGTTTACTCCCGATGTGACCCGCGTGAGTCCTGATTTGATCTGTTTATACATATTGCCTGTCCGTTCGGGTTTTCGGTGTCTATTCTGCGGCGGAGATATTTCAGGATCGGAAAAACCAGAAAGACGTACCAAAAGGCAGGTGCATTTGCAATCCCTAATTGTCGCGGCTCCGGATAAAGTCTAATCTTTATCGGAGCTTATCCAATTCATGGACCGGCGGAAAAATAAAAGACCGGGTCCATAAATTTAAGCTTGCGTAATAAAAGTTGATATGGTATTTCGGTACAGCCATTGTCAAATTGATTCAATCCATTCAATTCATTCTTTTTTTGACTCAATCCGATTAAGGCCGAACATCGAAAGCGTAGTGGACGTGGGAATGCTTATTTTTTTGTAGAGCATATATCTTAGAACAAGTAACTTTCGAGAAACACTTGTAAAGGAGGATGATTTTCTATGAAAACGTTGATTGGTGGAGCAGTAGCGGCTGTTTTGGGTGTTATTGGCCTTGCGGTTTGGTTTCCGGCATTTTTGCAGCTGTTGGCCGGTTCGGTTCCGATCATGCTGCTGCTCGGCGGCGGCTTGGCCCTCTATCTGGGATTTGACGAGCTGAAAGACACCTGGAAGCAGGAAAAAGAGAACACGGAAGAAGGTGGAGACGACGTCGATAAGTATAAACAGGAAATCAGCGATCTCAAAAAAGAAATCGATTCTCTGAAAAAAGCATAAATTTTTATTCCTGAAAAAAAAGCCCTGTGCGCGTCGTTGCCGCCCGGGGCTTTTTTATTTTGGCCGGGGCTTTTTGATTTGAAAGGCCCCGTTTTTCCGAGAGCATCCACACGCCATTGCCAAGAGCGATCAATGGCTGCATTTTAGGGGTATAAGTGGAAGCGGCGCCCGACTTGAATGAATCTTTCGATGTCGCCCTTCCAGCCGGAAGCCATTTCATCGATATCCGCGATAGATTCGATCGCCTCCCGCACCCTCCGGTCCCCGAGGATCAGGTCGATGGGCAGCTTTTTGAATTCATATTCATACGGGGGCGGCTTCCACTGAAAAGCATCCGGGTGATGCCGAAGCATCCCCTGCAAAAGCTTGAGCGAGGTGGTATACGGCCGATATTTCGAGAAATCGGTCAGGTGGATTTGAAAACCCCGGCACAATACGCCGCGCCATTTGTTGGCGATAGGCTCGAACGCAACCGGCCGCAGCACAATGCCGGGCTGGTCCCTGCCCCCGATGGCGGAAAGCAGCAGATCGGTATCCGCAAACGGGGCCCCGAACATCTCGAAGGGCTGAGTGGTGCCCCGGCCTTCAGAGATATTGGTTCCTTCCCAGATCACCTGCCCCGGATAGACCATGGCGGAAGCCGGGGTAGGAAGGTTGGGGGACGGGGGAACCCAGGGCAGCCCGGTTTCGAAAAAGGTCATCGGCCGTTTCCATCCGACCATGGGGATCACCTCCAGATCGCATTCGATGCCGAAATGGCGGTTGAAGAGCCGAGCAAGCTCTCCGATCGTCAATCCATGGCGCATGGGCATCGGATACCGGCCCACAAAAGAGGCGTAATCGGGGGCGAGGAGATTTCCCTCCACCCGGACTCCGCCCAGGGGATTGGGCCGATCCAGCACCACCACCCGTTTTCCGAAGGTTTTGGCCGCCTCCATACAGTAAGACAGGGTATAGATAAAGGTATACACACGGGCGCCGACATCCTGAAGATCGGCCAGCAGAATGTCGATCGGGTCGAACATCTCTTCGGTGGGCGCCCGGGTATGCCCGTACAGACTGAACACCGGTATTTCCAGGACCGGGTCGACCATGTGCTCCGACTCGATCATGTTGTCCTGCTTTTCCGCGAAAAAGCCGTGCTGAGGCGAGTAAAGGGCCTTGAGCTGTTTCGGGAAACGGGCTGCGATCAGCTCCCGCCCGTGGCGAAACCGCCGGTCCACCCCGGCCGGGTTTGACAAAAGACCCAGTCGCTTGTTCCGCATCCAATCCGGCGGGCTGTCGATCAGTGCTTCCAGCCCGGTTTTTACTTCCCCCATATCGTTTTACCGTCCGAATCAAAATCCCTTGTCATGCAAACCCATGTTATACAAACCCATACAAAACAAACCGGTGCATTGCTCATACCACGGTTGCCGATTCCAGGCAAGATCAGCCCGGCGCCGGTTCGATGAATGAACACGACGATAGACCCTGAGTCGATAGCCGGTTTTTTCCTCGACCGGGTCGAAAAACGTTGACAGGCAATGTTTTTGAAACTACAAGGTTTGGTTACGCTTTTTGCCCGGGAATACGGGCCGCTCAATATCAATCAGGCATTATAAAGGATTCAGGATTGAACATCCATCTGACCGGCATCCTGATCATTGTCGGTAATTACGGCAGCGGAAAGACAGAGGTTTCCATCAACCTGGCGGTGGAACGGAAACGGGCGGGTCTCGATGTCCGGGTCGCCGACCTCGACCTGGTCAACCCCTATTTCCGTACCCGGGAAGCCCGAAAGCTTCTGAAAGACCACGGGATCGAACTGGTTCTGCCGCCGGAACAATACATGCACGCCGATCTGCCGATTCTGAGCCCGGCCATCGCCGGCATGCTTCGGCGCCCCGCCGAGGTCACCCTGCTGGATGTCGGCGGAGACGATGTCGGCGCCACGGTGCTGGCCGCCCTGGCGGATGCCCTTCAACATCAGGAAATCCGCATGCTCCAGGTGGTCAACCCCTTTCGGCCGTTTACGGAAACCTTGGAAGGGTGTCTCAAAATCCGGCGGGAGATCGAAGCAGCGGCGAAATTGAAGATCAACGGCCTCATCGGCAACCCCAACCTGATCGATGAAACCGGCCCGGAAGATATTTACCGGGGCTATGATTTTGTTCGGAATCTGAGCGAAAAAGCCGGGCTGCCGCTGGAGTTCCTGACGGTGGAAACCGGCCTTCTGCCTGAAATTGATGCGAGCCGTTTCTCCTGCCCCCTTTTGCCGGTCGACCGGCAGCTGGTTCCTCCCTGGAAAAAGGCAGGCGGCGGGGGGCCGAGCGGCCCGATCCTGCGCCCCTGACCGGCGGGAGCTTTCTTTATCATTATATTATGAATCAAGGAGTATAGAATCATGCCGACTTATAAACATGAAATCCAGGCGGACCGGTGCAAGGGCTGCGGACTCTGTGTGGACGTCTGCCCCAAGAATGTTCTGGAAATCTCCGGCGAGGTCAATACCAAGGGGTATTTTCCCGTATATCAGGCCCGGCCGGAAGACTGCATATCTTGCGCCATCTGCTGCATTATGTGTCCCGATGTCGCCATCACCCTGAGCGAGATCAAAGCGGAAGCCGAAGCGAAAGCCTAAAGCAAGGAGAAGAAATGGCCAAAGTCTTGATGAAAGGAAACGAAGCGATCGGGGAGGCGGCCATCCGCGCCGGATGCCTCAACTACTTCGCCTATCCCATCACGCCCCAGTCCGAGGTGGCCGAATACCTGGCCCGCCGAATGCCGGAGGTGAACGGAGTGTTTCTCCAGGGGGAGAGCGAGGTGGCGGTCGGATACATGCTATTCGGCGCGGCCGGCGCCGGTGAAAGGGTCTTTACCACCTCATCCAGCCCCGGCGTCAGCCTCATGAGCGAAGCCATCAGCTACATCGCCGGCGCCCAGTGCCCGGCGGTGTTCGTCAATATCATTCGGGGCGGCCCCGGCCTGGGCGGAATCCTTCCTTCCCAGGGGGATTACTTCCAGTCGGTGAAGGGCGGCGGGCACGGCGATTACCGCATGCTGGTCATGGCCCCGGCCAGCGTTCAGGAAGCGGTGGAAATGGTCATGACCGCTTTTCCCCTGGCCGAAAAATACCGGAACCCGGTGATGATTCTCGGAGACGGCCTGATCGGCCAGATGATGGAGCCGGTGGAATTTCCCGAGCACCTTCGAAGCGAACCCTCCAAAAAGGACGACTGGGCCACCAACGGCATGGACACCCGAAAGAGCGCCACCCGGAACCTGGTCAAGTCCCTCTATCTGGACCCCGAAGCCCTCAACAACCACAATCTTCTGCTCAAATCCAAATACGACCGGATGAAGCAGGAGGAGGTTCGATACGAGTCCTACAACGCCGAGGGCGAGTATCAGGCTCTGATCGTCAGCTACGGCACCATGAGCCGGGTCTGCCGCACCGCCATCGACCACCTCAAGGAGGAAGGCATCGAGGTGGGGATGATCCGGCCCCAGACCGTCTTTCCGTTTCCGGAAAAGGCGATTCATGAGGCCGCCTCCAAAGAAAACTGCCGGGTGGTCTTGAGCATTGAAATGAGCATGGGCCAGATGGTGGAGGATGTGGAACGCGCCGTGATGGGCAAGCGCCCGGTCAAATGGTACGGCAAATGCGGCGGAGAGGTACCCACCCCCGAGGAGATCATAGAAGTCGTGAAGGAGCACTTGTAATGGGAAAAACTTTTCAGAAACCGGAAGCCCTCACCGATGTCCATACCCACTACTGCCCGGGATGCACCCACGGGGTGATTCACCGGCTGGTGGGGGAGGTCATCGATGAGCTGGGAATACGAGGCCGAACCGTGGGCATCGCCCCGGTGGGCTGCGCCGTATTGGCCTACAACTATTTTTCCTGTGATTTTCAGGAGGCGGCCCACGGCCGGGCTCCGGCCATGGCCACCGGGATCAAACGGGTCCGCCCCGACCTGATGGTCTTCACCTATCAGGGAGACGGGGATCTGGCCAGCATCGGCATGGGGGAAATCATCCACGCCGCCAACCGGGGGGAGAAATTCACCGCCATTTTCGTCAACAACGCGGTCTACGGCATGACCGGCGGCCAGATGGCCCCCACCACCATGCCGGGCCAGCGGACCACCACCTCTCCCCTGGGAAGAAACACCGAGGAGACCGGCATGCCGATTCGGGTGGCCGAACTCCTCTCCTCCCTGGCCACGGAGGGGTACATCACCCGGCAGACGGTGATCAAACCCAAGTTCATCAACCGAACCAAAAAGGCCCTCAAAAAGGCATTCACCTATCAGATGGAAGGCCGGTGCTTCAGTCTGGTGGAGGTGGTCTCGACCTGCCCCACCAACTGGGGGATGACGCCCCTGGACGCCATCAAATGGACGGAGGAGACCCTGCTCCCCTATTTCCCGCTGGGGGATTTCAAGACCCCGGAAGAAGCGGAAGCCGTTTCGGCCAACGCATAAACTTACATCAGGACGGATTTCGGAGTGAATTATGCAAAGTGAAGTCATGTTCGCCGGTTTCGGCGGCCAGGGTATTCTCATGTGCGGCAAGCTGCTGGCCCATACCGCCATGCAGGTGGGCTACGAGGTGGCCTGGATTCCCTCTTACGGCCCGGAGATGCGCGGCGGCACCGCCTACTGCACCGTGGTCATCAGCGACCGGCCCATCGGGTCGCCCATCATCAAAAATCCGGCCCATCTGGTGGCCATGAACCGCCCCTCTCTGGAAAAATTCGCTCCGGTGGTCAAACCGGGGGGCGTCATTCTGGTGAACGAATCCCTGATTCCGGTCCGGTCCGGCCGGGAGGATGTGGATGAAATCCTGGTGCCGGCCACCGGCATCGCCAAAGAGCTGGGCAGCGTCAAGGCCGCCAACATCGTGGCCCTGTCCGCATTTGTGGCCCGAAGCGGGATCGTCGATTTCGAAGCCATGCGGGAGGCGGTTCGGGAGGAGTTCTCCGGAAAAGAGAAATTCCTGCCTCTCAACATGGCCGCCATCGATGCCGGCCGCAAATCGGCACTCGAGCAGCCGGAGACGGAGACCGCCTGATGACCCTTCCGGTGCCGGACTACATCACCGCTATTGAGCCGTATGTGACCGGCAAACCCATCGAAGCGCTGGAACGGGAATACGGGATTCGGGATTCCATCAAGCTGGCCTCCAACGAGAACCCTCTGGGGCCTTCGCCCAAAGCGGTTCAGGCCCTGCAAAACGCCCTTCAGGAAATTCATCGGTATCCGGACGGCGCCGGATGGCGGCTGACGCACCGATTGGCCGAACACCTCGGGGTGGCGCCGGAAGGCATCGTGCTGGGCAACGGGTCGGATGAAATCATCGCCATGCTGGCCCGAATGTGCCTTCAGCCCGGGGATGAAGTGATCCTTCCCCGCCCCTCTTTTCTGATGTATGAGATCTGCGTCCGGTGCGCCGGATCCAGACCGGTCTTCGTGGATCTGAAAGGGCTCGGCATGGACCTGGCGGAAATGGGGCGCCGAATCACCCGCCGAACCCGGCTGGTGTTTATCTGCAACCCCAACAATCCCACCGGCGCCATGACCCCTCGGAAGGATTTCGAGGCGTTTATGGATGATCTTCCCGACGGCGTGGTGGCGGCGGTGGACGAGGCCTATTTCGAATTCGTCCGGTCGCCCGACTACCCCGACAGCATCGCTCAGGTGAAAGCGGGTCGGCCGGTGGTCACCCTCCGCACCTTTTCCAAGGCCTACGGGCTGGCCGGCCTGCGCATCGGCTACGGAGTGACCACCCCCGAAATCGCGGCCCTTCTCCACCGGGTGAGACAGCCCTTCAATGCCAACCTCATGGCCCAGATCGGGGCCTGCGCCGCCCTGGAAGATTCGGAGTTTCTGGAATCCACCCGGCGGATCACCCACGAAGGGCTCGATTACCTGTACGGGGCCCTGGATGAAATAGGAGTCCGGTACTCACCCACCCAGGCCAATTTTTTTCTCATCGATGTGGGCAGGGATGCGGGCGAGGTATTCGAAGCCCTGCTTCGCAAGGGGGTGATCGTCCGGTCCATGGCCGCGTACGGGTATCCGACCCATATCCGGGTGAACGCCGGAAAACCCCGGGAAAATGAACGGTTCATTCAGGCCCTGAAAGCGGTTCTGGAATGAAAAAGCTGCTCATCACCATCGACGGCCCGGCGGGGGCCGGCAAGACCACCCTCAGCAGGGCCCTGGCCGACCGCCTGTCGTATACCTATATCGACACCGGGGCCCTGTACCGCGGGGTAGCCTTGGCCGCGCTCTACGCCGGCATCGATCCGGAGGACGAAGCCGGTCTGGAAGGATTGTGTCGGCGGCTTCGTCTGGAATTTATTCGAACCGGTCGGGGGACCCGATTGATATTGGAAGGAAAAGACATCACCGATCAGATCCGCACTCCGGAGGTCACGATGCTCTCCTCGGCGGTGTCCGCCAAACCGGCGGTGAGACGCTTTCTGCTAGACGTCCAGCGGCGGATGGGCGAAAACAAAGGGGCGGTCTTTGAAGGCCGGGATATGGGAACGGTGGTCTTTCCCGATGCCGACGTGAAATTCTTTCTGGATGCGTCTCCTGAAGTTCGGGCCGCCCGGCGCTATAAAGAAGTGGAGGGGGTCACCGGACAGACCCTCGAAGAGGTCGAACGGGACCTTCGCATTCGTGACCGAAACGACAGCAGCCGTTCTCTCGCCCCTCTGAAACCGGCGCCCGACGCCATTCGCATCGACTCCACCGCCCTCTCTCTCGAAGCGGTTATCGATACCATGCTGGCGCATATTCAAACCCGGCGCTGACCCGCCCTTTTTTCTTTTTTCTGCGAATATTGAATTTTTCCCGAATTAAGGCTTGCATTTCAGCCGGTGAATATATATAGTGTACAGGTTATACTACCTGAACGGGGGTATAATAAAAAATAGGCCAAGGGGGTAATTTTAGTTTATGGAAGAAATGGTAAAAGAAGAAACTCAACAACAAAACCAGACAGACGCCTCGGAAACGGATGTGATCGAGGAAGAAAGTCAACAACCGGAAGCCGGGTCGGAGAACACCGAAACGGAGGAAGCCGCCGCGGATCCTGAAACAGAGGAAGCTGCTGCAGATCCTGAAACGGAGGAAGCCGCCGCGGATCCTGAAACGGAGGAAGCCGCCGCGGATACTGAAACGGAAGAAGCTGCTGCGGATCCCGAAACAGAGGTCGCGGATCGGGTTCTCACCGCCGAAGAGACCTTGGACGCCATGGAAGCGGAAGAGGAGGAGGCCGAAGAGATCGAAGGCGAAACCACCATGGAAAGCTTGATGGACATGTACGAAGAGAGCTTCAAGCGTTTCGAGGAGGGTGAGGTCGCCATGGGAAGGATCATCTCGGTAGACAAAGACCATGTCCTGGTGGACATCGGTTACAAATCCGAAGGTCAGATCCCCATCCGCGAGTTCCGGAACGAAGAAGGCGAAATCGAGGCCGAGGTCGGAGATTCCGTCGAGGTCATGGTGGAATGGTGGGATGACGAAGAAGAGATGGTCGTCCTCTCCAAAGAAAAAGCCGAAAAGGTCAAGGTTTGGGATGAGATCAAGAAGGCCTATGACGACGGCGGCACCGTGGAAGGCACCATCACCAACCGGGTCAAAGGCGGTTTTTCCGTGGACATCGGGGTTCAGGCGTTTCTGCCCGGGTCCCAGGCCGACCTGCGTCCCATCCGCAACCTGGATGAGATGGTCGGAAAGAGCTTCACCTTCAAGATCCTGAAATTCAACCGCAAGCGGAGCAACATCGTTCTGTCCAGACGGGTCATTCTCGAGGAAGAGCGCGAGCAGGCCCGGGCCGAAACCCTGGCATCCATCGAGGAAGGCAAGATCATGGACGGGGTGGTGAAGAACATCACCGAATACGGTGTCTTCGTGGATCTGGGCGGGGTGGACGGTCTGCTCCACATCACCGATATTTCCTGGGGCCGGGTCAAGCATCCTTCCGAACTGTTTTCCGTGGGCGATGAGATCACCGTCAAAATTCTCAACCTCGACCTGGAACGGGAGCGGGTCTCACTGGGCATGAAGCAGCTGACCCAGGACCCGTGGGAAAGCGCGGCAGAGAAGTACCCGGTCGGCTCCCGGGTCACCGGCAAGGTGGTCAGCCTCACCGATTACGGCGCATTCGTGGAACTCGAAGAGGGCATCGAAGGGCTGATCCATGTATCGGAAATGTCCTGGACCCGAAAAATCCGCCATCCCTCCAAGGTGGTGACGGTCGGAGAAGACGTCGACGCCATCGTGCTCGACATCAAACCCGACAGCCGCCGAATTTCACTGGGTATGAAGCAGGTCAAACCCAATCCCTGGGACGTGATCGGCGAAAAATATCCGGTGGGAACCACCATCGAGGGCAAGATCAAGAACATCACCGATTTCGGGCTGTTCATCGGCATCGACGAGGGTATCGACGGTCTGGTGCATATATCCGACATCTCCTGGACCAAACGGATCAAGCACCCTTCAGAGCTCTTTAAAAAGGGCGAAACGGTGCAGGCGGTGGTTCTGGACATCGAAAAAGAAAATGAACGATTCTCCCTTGGCATCAAGCAGCTCCAGCCCGATCCTTGGGATACGGTGGCCGAACGATACGAGGTCGGTTCGGAAATCACCGGAACGGTGACCAACATCACCGATTTCGGTATTTTCGTGGAACTCGAAGAGGGCATCGAAGGCCTGGTCCATGTCTCTGAGATCAGCAAGGAAAAGATCAAGAGTCCCGGCGAAAAGTTCAATGTGGGGGATGTGATCACCGCCAAGGTGATGAACATCAACACCGATGAACGACGCATCGGACTCTCCATCAAACGACTGGACATGGAAGACGACCAGTCCATCTTGAGCGATTACATCAACAAGATGGGGCCGGCCACTTCCACCTTCGGCGAAATCCTCAGAGAGAATCTTCAGGAAAAGATGAAAGAGGACGAGGAGAAATAACGAGTCCCCTCAGGGGCTGAATTCTCCTTTTCCGACGGTATCAATATATACGGGATATACGGGGCGGCCCATTCGGCCGCCCTTCCCTTTTTATGGCCTCGCCCTTTCCTTTTATCTTCCCGACCGCATGGGCGAAGGCATCCGCAATCAGTGCGTCCCGAGGAAGTTCCCCATGGAAAACAAAAAAGATCCCAAAAGCTTTATCAAAACGCTCAATCCCAAGGCGCACGGCGAGACCGCCTTCGGGGGATGCGATACCTGCACCCTCTGCTGCGACGGCAGCACCTATACCTGCGCCAATGTGCTTCTGGATGAGATGTTCGACACCGCCAAGTTGTTTCCGGTGGTATTCTCGAAAACCGACGAGAACTTAAGTCTCACCCTGCTGTATACCTTGAAACGGGGGATCCCCTGTCCCTATCTGGAAAAAGAGACGGGCGCCTGTGAGGTATACGATTCCATCCGGCCCCGGGCCTGCAAAATCTATCCTTTCAATATCAAGGAGATCCCCTCGGTTCAGCTCGACAACACCGCCTATGCGGTGGTCTTCGATTCGAGATGCCCCGGCATCGTAGAAGGCGGGGAAGACGGCACGAAGCTGATCGGGCAGGACGGCAAGCTGTCCCCGAAAATCACCCGACAGTTCATCGGCGAGAACATGCTTCGGCGCTACAAGACCAACCTGGCCAACACTCGGAAATTCCTGAAGTTGGTCAAAGATCTCGACCTTCTGGTGGAGACCGAATATGATCTGGGAGAACCCCTCTCCATGGTGGGATATTACGGCCAGAATCTGAGCCTCAAGATCTGGCGGATCAGCCGAAAAAAGCTTCTGGAACTGGATGCCGACGCGGTGATGGAAATTCATCGACATCAGTTCTTCGACGCCGTCTACACCCACTTGAACAGCTTACGGAACCTGGACAACCTGGTGAAGGTCAAGAAAATATATGACCAAAACAGGGTCGACCTGCTGAGCTTTCACTTTTAGAACCGGCATTTCCCCGCCCGCCGAAGCCTTTGAAAATTTGGCATTGATCATCGTTTCGGCCAGGCCTGAATGATAGGCAGGCCGCCCAAACGGTGATCGTGGCCGAAAATTTGAAACGGGCGGCTGAGGCCTCTATTCAAAAATACTCACATCCCCCAGACCGTCGCGGATGACTTCCGGTTCATCGTCGTAGAGGGAAATAACGCTGGAGGGCTCTCCCGATACCGGCCCGCCGTCAATGACGATATCGATGCGGTTGCCGAAATAATCATGAATCAGTGAGGGATCATAGAAGATCTCCCCCTCGGGGGTTGCGGCGCTGGTGGAGATGATCGGGTTGCCCAGCTCCTTGACCAGTTCCATGCAGATGGGATGATCGGGCACCCGGATGCCGGCGGTCTTCCGCTTGGTCAGCATCATCTTGGGCACCATCTTGGAGCCTTCCAGAATAAAGGTATAGGGGCCCGGCAGCATGCGCCGCATGGTTTTATAGGCGTAATTGGAGACCTTGGCGTAATCGCTGATGTTTTTCAGGTCCGAACAGATAAAGCTGAAGGGTTTTTTCTGGTCCCGCTGCTTCAGTTGATACACCCGCTGGATCGCCTTCTTGTTCATGATGTCGCAACCGATACCGTAGAATGTGTCGGTGGGATAGGCGATGACCCCGCCGTCTTCGAGCACGTCCACCACTTTTCGAATCAATCTCATTTGCGGGTTTTCAGGATTTATTTTTAAAAGCATCTTTCGTCCGAATTTTCGTTTTAGAGTAAGTGTTCAGGTTCATTTATAATATTAATTACGATGTTCGACCGGTGTCAATATCACAATTTTAAGGATTGATAAAGCGGCCTCCCTTTGTTAATCTGCCGGGATAATTTAT
The DNA here is from genome assembly GCA_011390315.1 of Desulfobacteraceae bacterium. Taxonomy (GTDB): domain Bacteria; phylum Desulfobacterota; class Desulfobacteria; order Desulfobacterales; family Desulfococcaceae; genus JAABSQ01. The sequence goes on along the minus strand of JAABSQ010000625.1, from coordinate 18,868 downwards.
CGGTTCCGTTTTTTTGAATCCTCAACCCGGACAGGGCCCTTCCGGGTCCTTATCCCATCGCAATATATGGAGGCATCCATGGAGACCATCACTCCGGAAGAGGCATACTCGTTCGACGATCTGCTTCTCGTCCCGAACTACTCGGACGTTCTTCCCAAAGACACCCGGACCCATACCCGTTTGACCCGCAACCTCACCTTGAACATTCCCATCGTGAGCGCGGCCATGGACACGGTCACCGAATCCCGCACCGCCATCACCATGGCCCGGTCCGGCGGCCTCGGGTTCATTCACCGGAACATGAGCCTGGAAAACCAGGCCAAAGCGGTAGACCAGGTCAAGAAGTCCGAGAGCGGCATGATTATCGATCCGGTGACCATTCGACCCGACCAGCGGATTTTCGAGGTGATGAAGATCATGGAGCGCTACCGGATTTCGGGGCTTCCGGTCACCGAAGGGGACCGTCTGGTGGGGATCGTCACCAACCGGGACCTCCGTTTCGAGACCAACCTGGAAAAGCGGGTCTCGGATGTGATGACCAGTGAGAATCTGGTGACGGTCTCCGAAGGCATCGAACTGGAAGAATCCAAAAGGCTGCTTCATCAGCACCGCATCGAAAAACTCCTGGTGGTGGACAAAGACGGCAAGCTCACCGGCATGATCACCATCAAGGACATCGAAAAAATCAAAAAATACCCCAACGCCTGCAAGGACAGCCGGGGCCGCCTGCGGGTGGGCGCCGCCATCGGGGTGGGATCGGACATGATGGAGCGGGCCGAAGCGGTGCTCAATGCCGGAGCGGATGTGCTCCTGATCGACACCTCCCACGGACATTCCAAAAACGTGATCGAAGCGGTCAAACGGCTCAAGGGCACTTTTCGAGACATTGAACTGATCGCCGGGAACGTGGGCACCGGCGAAGGGGCCGAAGATTTGATTCAGGCCGGAGTGGACGGGGTCAAGATCGGCATCGGACCCGGCTCCATCTGCACCACCCGCATCGTGGCCGGGATCGGGGTGCCCCAGGTCACCGCCATCATGAACTGCAAAGAAGTCTCCAACCGCACCGGGGTTCCGCTGATCGCCGACGGCGGCATCAAATTCTCCGGGGACCTCACCAAGGCCATCGGGGCGGGGGCCCACTGCGTCATGATCGGCGGGCTCTTCGCCGGGGCGGACGAAAGCCCCGGGGAGCGGATCTTTTTCCAGGGCCGCAGCTACAAGGTCTACCGGGGCATGGGCTCCCTGGAGGCCATGAAGGAAGGCAGCAAAGACCGATACTACCAGACCGAAGACGAAGACCTCGACAAACTGGTCCCCGAGGGAATCGTGGGCCGGGTGCCTTACAGCGGCCCCCTGGCCGAAAATCTTTTCCAGCTGGTGGGCGGGCTCAAGGCCGGTATGGGCTACGTGGGATGCCGCACCGTAGAGGAGCTTCGCCGGAACGCCCGGTTCATCAAGATCAGCGCCGCGGGCATGCGGGAAAGCCATGTCCACGACGTCATCATCACCAAGGAAGCACCCAATTACCGATTGGATTAATCCTCCAAGAATTCTTATCCGCCACCATTATTTCGAGATTTTACTATGACACCACCATCGCCGAATTTCGTCCATCTTCATCTTCACACCCAGTACAGCCTTCTGGACGGGGCCATCCGCATCGATGCGCTTCTGAACCGGGCCAAGGAATTCGGCATGGATACGGTGGCGATCACCGACCACGGCACCATGTTCGGGGCGGTAGAGTTCTATGAAAAGGCGATCAAGGCCGGCATCAAGCCGATCGTGGGGTGCGAGTGCTATCTCGCCCCCCGTCGGCTCACCGACAAGACCGCCGCCGACGCCAAAGGGCTGACCCACCTGCTGCTTCTGGCCGAAAACCAGGAGGGGTATCAGAATCTCTGCCGGCTGGCCTCCATCGCCCAGCTGGAAGGGTTCTATTACAAGCCCCGGATCGACAAGGAGGTGCTGCGGGCCCACAGCAAGGGGCTTATCGCCGCCTCGGCCTGTCTCCACGGCGAGGTGCCGCTCCTGCTTCAGGAAAACCGCACCGATGCCGCCGACGAGGCGGCCCGGTTCTATCTGGATGTTTTCGGCGAAGGCAATTTCTATCTGGAAGTCCAAAAAAACGACATTCCGGTTCAGGAAACGGTGAATCAGGGGCTTCTGGATTTGAGCAAACGGCTCTCCATTCCGATCATCGCCACCAACGACTGCCATTATCTGGACAAAAACGACGTCCGGGCCCACGACGTGCTCCTCTGCATTCAGACCGGCAAAACGGTCCAGGACGCCAACCGGTTCCAGTTCGCCACCGACCAGCTCTATTTCAAATCCCCGGCGGAGATGCAGGAGACCCTGGGCCACTTTCCGGGGGCCATCGAAAACACGGTGGAGATCGGCAAACGCTGCCATATCGAGTTCGATTTCAACACCTATCACTTCCCCATGTTCGACCCCGAAAGCGAGCTTTCGGCCGACGAAATCTTCGAGCAGAAGACCCGGGAAGGATTCGAACGCCGGCTGAAGAAGATTCGGGCCAAGGGCGCCGAAATCGATGAACCGGTTTACCGGGACCGCCTGGATTACGAAATCAAGGTCATCAAAGACATGGGGTTTCCCGGCTATTTCCTGATCGTCGCCGATTTCATCCGGTATGCCAAAGAAAACGATGTTCCGGTCGGCCCGGGCCGCGGATCGGCGGCCGGTTCCATGGTGGCCTATTCCCTGGGCATTACCGATCTCGACCCCATCGAGCACGGGCTGATCTTCGAGCGGTTTCTCAATCCGGCCCGAATCAGCATGCCCGACATCGACGTCGACTTCTGCATCAACGGCCGGGAGCGGGTCTTCAAGTATGTGGTGGATAAATACGGCGGCGGGGATTACGTGGCCCAGATCATCACCTTCGGAAAACTCAAGACCCGGGCGGTGATTCGGGATGTGGGCCGGGCCCTGGACATTCCCCTGCGGGAGGTGGACGCCATCGCCAAGATGGTCCCGGATGTCCTCAACATCAAACTCGACGACGCCCTCAAACAGGAGCCCCGACTGGCCGAGATGGCTGAACGGGACCCCCGGGTGGGCGAACTGATCCGCATCTGCCGGGTCCTGGAAGGGCTGCCCCGTCACGCCTCCACCCACGCGGCCGGGGTGGTGATCGGAGACAAACCGCTGGTCGACTACCTGCCCCTCTACCGCGGTAAAAAGGGCGAAGTGGTGACCCAGTTCGATATGAAACTGGTGGAAAAGATCGGGCTGGTCAAGTTCGATTTTCTGGGGCTTCGAAACCTGACGGTCATCCGGAACACCCTCAGACTCATTGAAGAAAGCGGCAAAACCCCGCCGGATATGGAAACCCTCGACCTGGAAGACGAAGAGACCTTCCGGCTCCTCTCCGCCGGCGACACCACCGGGGTATTTCAGCTGGAAAGCTCGGGCATGAAAGACCTTCTGGTGCGGCTCAAGCCGGCCCGGTTCGACGATGTCACCGCCCTGGTGGCCCTGTACCGGCCCGGCCCCTTAGACAGCGGCATGGTCGACGACTTCGTGGAACGAAAGCACGGCCGCCAGAAGGTCGAATACCTGCTGCCGGAGCTGGCGCCGATCCTGGAGGAGACCTACGGGGTCATCCTCTACCAGGAACAGGTCATGAAAATCGCCGGGGTCCTGGCCAGCTATTCCATGGCCGAAGCCGACGGCCTGCGAAAGGCCATGGGAAAAAAGATTCTCGAAGTCATGGCCCAGCACCGGGAACGGTTCATCAAGGGCGCCGTAGACAACGGCCATCCCGAAAACAAGGCCACCCAGCTCTTCGATCTGATGGAAAAATTCGGGGGCTACGGATTCAACAAATCCCACAGCGCCGCCTATGCACTGATCGCCTATCAGACCGGCTATCTCAAGGCCCATTTTCCGGTGGAGTTCATGGCCTCCCTGCTGTCCAGCGAAATGCATTCCTCGGACGGGGTGGTCAAGTTCATCGCCGAATGCCGCAGCCACGGCATTTCGGTTCTCCCGCCGGACGTCAATGCCGGGGACAAGGGGTTCACGGTGGACGGAGACCGGATCCGGTTCGGCCTGGTGGCGGTGAAAAACGTGGGAGAAGGGGCTATCGAGGCCATTGTGGCGGCCCGGGAGGAAGGCGGGCCGTTTTCGTCGATTTTCGATTTCTGCGAGCGGGTGGATCTCAAGCGGGTCAACAAACGGGTGCTGGAAAGCCTGATCAAATGCGGGGCCTTCGATTCCACCGCCGCCAACCGGGCCCAGATGACGGCGGCGATGGAGGATGCCCTCGAATACGGCCAGCGAATCCAGAAAGAACGATCCAGTCCGCAGCTGGGTCTCTTCGATATGGGGGACACCCCCAAGCAGACCATCAACCCCCCGGCCCTGACCGCCGTCGAGGAATGGGACGACAAGCATCGACTGGCGTTGGAAAAGGAATCCCTCGGGTTTTACATCACCGGCCACCCCCTGGGCGGATACAAGACGGTGCTGGACAAATTCACCGACGCCGACGCCATCACCATCAAGGAAAAAAGCGACGGCCAGGCGGTGCGCATCGGCGGCATCATCACCGCCGTCAAGACCATCCGCACCAAAAAGGGAGATCCCATGGCCTTCGTCACCACGGAGGATCTGGCCGGGTCCATCGAAACCACCGTTTTTTCATCGGTATATGAAACTGTGAAAGACCTTCTGGTGGAAGACGGCGCCGTTCTCATCGAGGGGCTGCTGCAACGGGACGAAAACACCGCCAAAATCCTGGCGGACCGGATCGTGCCCATGGAGGAGGCGGAAAAGACCTGGACCGCCAGCATCCATTTTCATATCGACCTGACCCGGGTGGAGCGGGAAACCCTTCAGACCCTTCGGGAGGTGGTGTCCAGATTCCCCGGTTCATGCAGGGGGTATCTCCACCTTCGGGACGGCGAATCGGCCGAGACGATCATTTCCATGCCGGAGGCCTTTCTTCTGGATGCCGGGGGGCGGCTGACCAAGGAGGTCAATCGTCTGATGGGCTATGACGCAGTGGAAACCCGGTGCAAGGCGGCCGCCTCGACCATCGCCAACGGCCGAAAATCGAGGCGGCCCGGTTTCGCGGCGGCCTGAATCGATTCAGGCCGATTCGTCGTAGGTGTCGCGAAGGATCTTTTTGGATTCGGAGTATCGGGTCCCCAGTTCATCGGTGTAAAAGGCATATTCTCCGCCCTTTCGCTTGGCCTCGAACATGGCGATATCGGCGCACCAGATCAGGGTTTCGGTATCCTCCGCATCATGGGGAAAGGCGCTGATGCCGATGCTGGGGGTGATGAAATCGATGATGTGGTCCTTGATCTTATACGGCTGCGAGAGAACGTCGATAATCCGTTGGGCCGCTTCCTCGGGCTTGGAGTCGGTCAGGTTGTTGAGGATGATGGTGAATTCATCGCCCCCGAGCCGGCAGATGTGATCCGTCTCCCGCAGGGTCGATTTCAGCCGGGCGGCCACTTCCACCAGAACCCCGTCTCCCACGTCGTGCCCGTAGACATCGTTGACCTTCTTGAATTTATCCAGGTCCATGTAAAAGATGTTCTTTTCATTTTTGTCCCGCCGGGCAAAGGCCAGGGTATCTTTCAACCGCTCGAAAAAAGCTTTTCGGTTGTATAAGCCGGTGAGCGAATCATGGTAGACCAGGTAGATCAGTTCGCTGACGTCCCGGGCCACGCCGCGAAAACCGAAGACCTCCCCGGCCTCATCCCGAATCAGGGAAACGGAAATCTCCACATAACACCGGGTTCCGTCTTTTCGAATCAGCTGCCATTCAAACCCTTTGGCCGGTTTTTCGGTTTCATAGGCCTGTTTGAAGGTGCGAAAGGCCTTTTCGGCGGTATCCTTGTCCATGAACTCCCGAAAGTTTTTCCCCACCAGCTCTTCCTTGGAATACCCGAGCATCTGATAGAGGGCGTCGTTGAAAAAGATCAGATTGCCCAGAAGATCCACCTCATAAAAATATTCCTCGATATTTTCGAGCATGGCCCGATACCGCTCTTCGCTTTTTCGCAGGGAGGATTCCCGCCGTTTGAAGTCCTGAATCTCCTGCTCGATCCGCTCCAGGGCCTTGCCCGCTTCAAAGGCCCGCTCCCGGGCCCGCTCTCTGGACCGGAACAGGGCCTCGTGTTCCTGATCCAGGACTTTCCGTTCCCGGCGTGCGTTTTCCACCGCACCCGCCATTTTGTAGAGGGCCGCCCCGAGGACCCCGAGTTCGCCTTTGTCCACCAGGTATCGGTTTTGGGCCACCTCCCCCTTCTGGACGAATTCGGCGGCGATGGAAGACAGGTGCTGAACCGGGGTCAGGTAATGGTTCAGTATCAGGCCGAACAGCAGAACCAGAACCCCCGGGATCAGGGCCCCGATGAGGCTGATCCGATCGGTCACCTCCCGGGCCGCATTCGCCAGTTCATGCCGGTCCACCGAGGCCACCAGGTACCAGCCCGGTTCGTCCACATGCCGTATCCAGAAAAGGGTATTCACCTCCTCCGCCCGGGGACCGTTGACGCCTTCGGGGGAAATGTCCGGGGCCGATCCGCTCTGAAAGGCCACCGCAGCCGTTCCGGCTCTTTCGGGATTCTGCACGAAAGAATGAAGGATATCACCGAATTCCCGGGTCGGCTCCGCGGCCCCGGATGCGGCGATCGTCGCCATTCGGGAATCGAGCACATAAATCTTCGCGAGTCGCCCGGCCTGGTCTTGGCGAAGCCGGTCGCCCAGATCCTCGATCATGGTTTCCCGTCGATTCGAAACCGCCTTTTCCACGGTATCCACAAAAAAACCGGTGCCGATCACCCATTCCCACTGAGAGAAGGCTCGCGCATATCCGATTTTTTCCAGGGGCGTCGCACCATCGGTTCGAGGCCACCGGTAGGCGTGGTAGACCTCTCCGCGCTCCACCGCCTCCTGGATCAGATCGGATAGAATCCGGTTGCCTTCGGCATCGGGAATATCCGAAAGATTCCGCCCCTCCAGACCGGGGTCCGGGTGCGACAACAGCACCCCGTGATAATCGGCCACCCAGAAGTATTGATCGTTTCCGTATCGCTGCCCGGCCAGAAAGGAGAGGGTGCGTTGTTTGGCCCCCTCCTCGGTGGGAAACAGGCCGCGCTGAAAATCCTCGAACCGGGAATTCAGAAAATATTCCTGCACCAGGGTGACGTTTTTGATCTCTTGCCGCTGCCCCTGAAGCAGGGATTCCCTGAGAAGGATGATATCTTCCCGGAAATGGCGGACCAGTGCCTCGGCCGCATCCAGGCTGTGGCGGATCGAGTCTACTTCCGCTTCATAGGCGGTTCGTTGAATTAGACCGGTACACAGCGCATAGAATATAAGAAATATTCCTAAAAATAGGAGGCCGGTGGAAATAAAGATTCTTCTGAAAAGGACGGATGAAAACATGCGCATCCCGTAGGTCTTGATTGTGTAAGCATCCCGCTCACTCGAAGGGGATAGCGGACCGGAGAAATGTTTAAAACTATCCCATAAATACCGACAGCACATCTTTTCTGGCATTGACATGCTGAATGGTGACCTGAATCACATCTTCCGGTTTCAGGTTCACCCCGGCTGAAAGCGGGATGGGACATTCGATCATGTAATCGGTCATCAGGGCGATGTAGCAGTTCCGCCGGCGGCTGAGGACGATGGCCTCCTCCTTTCGGCCCACCCGTTCCTCGAGGTATTTCAACAGCCAGTAGCGTTTTCGGCGGTTTTGAAGCCTGGATACATGGCTCATGGGCTGGATCAGAAGCTGAATCGTCTCCTTGATCTCCCCCTTGGAATAGGGGGTGTCGAGGTCGAAAGCCGCCCGAATCTGCCGTTGGGTGATCAAATCAAAATACTTGCGTATGGGCGAGGTGGCTGTCAAATAGGCATCCAGACCCAGCCCGGAATGGGGTTCGGGTTCGGGACTGAGTACGAACCGGCTCAGGTATTTCCGTTGCATCCAGTTCTGAAAGAGGGTTCCCCCGTTTTCTTTGTAGAGCCGTTCCCTGGGGCTCGGCTGGGATCGAAAAACGGCCGGCAGATCATTGGATTGAAGAAATTTGGCCATCAGCCAGTTGGCCATGATCATGATTTCGGAAACCAGGAGCCGGCCCGGGCTCTCCCGATTGGTTTTGGCGACCTGAAGGTCTCCGTTTTCGTCGATCCAGATATTGATCTCCGGAAGCGTAATCTGAACCGCGCCCCCGGCAAGCCGTTTCTGGCGGAACCGCTGGGCGATCTGGTGAAGAATGAAAATTTCCCGGTTTTCATCCGCCACCATGTTGACATCATAATAGGTGAGCTGGTCGGTGACCCGGATGGTGCTGGGGAACACGTCGTACCCGACGATATCCCCGGCCAGGTTCAGCTTGACCAGGGTGCTGATGGCAGGACGCAGTTCTCCGGCCCGCAGACTGCACCGCCCTTCGGCCAGGGAAGGAGGCAGCATGGGAATTTTCTGGTCCGGCATGTAAATGGAGCTTCCCCGGTGGATCGCCTCCCGGTCCAGCAGGCCGCCTTTTTCAATGAACTGACCGACATCCGCGATGTGAACTCCGAGCAGGTAGTGATCTTCTTTTTCCTGAAAGGACAAGGCGTCGTCGAAGTCGAGGGTGGCCTGGCCGTCGATGGTGATCATCTGAAGATCGGTCAGATCTCGGCGCCCCTGATTCAGCGAAGGAGATCCCGACCGGACCAGGGTATCGGTGCAGGCCAGCACCTCCTCGGGGAAATCGGTGGGTACCTGATACCGATACAGATCGATATTTTCATTGGGGTCCCAGACCTTCAGCTTGACCAGAAAACGGAACAGGGACTCGATATCGGCGGTTCCCGATCGCTGCAGTATCGCTTTTCCTAGTTCGTGATGGGGGCTTTCCTTTTCAAAGAGGTAGTAGGATTTGAGAATGCGAACGCATTCTTGCCGCTCCTGTGTCAAGTCGGTCGAAACGGCGGAATTCCCCTCCGGGTCCAGGACGGTCTTCAGCCAAGCGCCGCAGGTATCGATCAAACGTTGTTTGCGGGCGGCCTCTTCTGCCTGGGCCCGAATCTGCTCGACCTGGTTCTCGGTATAAGGGAAAAAGGAATCATTGTTGAATTTGAAATAGAGCCGGTCTTCAAAAAAAGCCCTGGCCACCGCCGATTCATGGTCTTCGGTGGGATTATCGGGAAAACAGAGTTCGGTCATGGTCTTGAGATCGATCCACTCTTTTTCCGAATGGAGAATATCCCAGAGTTCCCGTACATCCACCTCCCGGGACAATTCCCGGCGCCGTCGGCTCCTTTCCTGAAGGGCTTCCACGACCTTTTCCCTTTTTCGGACGATATCAATTTTCAAGCTGGACGCGTGGGTCAATCGACTGACGGCGAGATTCGCCTCTCGATTGTGCTCGTTCAACAAACGGACCCGTTGATTTCGGACCTCATAAACCGCAGCGCTGACAATCTTCTGGCGATCGATATATTCAACAATATTTCCAGGTTCCATAACCGATTATCATATCAACAGCCCCCTTGAAAGTCAACGTAAGTTGTCTTATCCGGTCTGAAGTATACGGGGAAAAATGAACACCGGTTTTTTTTCGCTTGTTTTGCCGAATCTTGAATGGCAAACTGACAGGCATGAAATCGACCTATCTCATTCGCCCCTATATCCGTTCCAATCGGTGGTTCATTCTGATCGGCATCGGTTGCCTGATCACCGTCGATTTTCTGCAACTGGTGATTCCGCGAATCATCAAGGCGGTGGTGGACCAATTGACGACCCTGGGCATCGATACCGCCGGGCTGCTGAGGTATGCGGCCTATATCGTCGCCATCGCCCTGTCGATCGCGGTTTTCCGGTATCTATGGCGCATCTGTCTGATCGGCCTCTCCCGGGAAATCGAAGAGGGCTTGCGGAATCGTCTGTTCAGCCATCTTCAGACCTTGTCGACAAGCTACTTCAACCGGGCCAAAACCGGAGACCTCATGGCCCATGCCACCAACGACATTCAGCACATCCGCATGGCCACCGGGATGGGGCTGGTGGCCCTGACCGACGCCGTGGTCCTGGGCATCACCACCATTCTGTTCATGGCCTACATCAATCTTCGGCTGACCCTGTTCGTCATCATTCCCATGCCGATCATCGTCTTCGGCACCCGGTTTTTCAGCAAGCGGATGCACAAGGCCTATCAGGAGGTTCAGGGGTCTTTCTCGGACCTGACCGAGGTGATTCGGGAACGGTTCGCCGGCATCCGCATCATCAAGGCCTATACCCGGGAGGCGGAAACCGTCGAACACCTGGAAACCCGTTCCAAACATTACATCTCCAAAAACATTAAACTGATCACCATCACCGGCGCCTTTTTCCCCATGATGGTCTTTTTCTCCAATATCAGCCTCACCATCGTCATCTATCTCGGGGGCCGGCAGACTATCTACGGGATCATCTCGCCGGGGGATTTCGCCGCCTTCATCAGCTACCTGGGCCTTCTCACCTGGCCCATGATGGCCATGGGATGGGTGGTCAACCTGATTCAGCGGGGCACCGCCTCCCTGGACCGCATCGACCATATCCTTCAAACCCCGCCCGGCATTCAGGACGGGCCGGACCCGCAACCGCTTGCATCCATCCAATCGGGGATCGGTTTCGAAGGGGTCGGATTCCGGTATGAACCGAAAGGGGAGAAGGTGCTGATTGATATCGACCTTCAGCTGCATCGCGGAAGCACCCTGGGCATTGTGGGACCGCCCGGCGCCGGCAAGACCACCCTGCTCAACCTGATTCCCCGGGTGTTCGACGCCTCTGAAGGCCGCATTCTCGTCGACGGCGCCGATATTCGCCGGGTCCGCCTTTCCGACCTTCGGTCCATGATCTCCTTCGTGCCCCAGGAACCGTTCCTGTTCGCCGGCGCCATTCGGGAGAACATCACCTTCGATGCGCCGGATATCACCGAGGAAGCCCTGGATCGGGCCGTCAAAAACGCGGCGCTTCAGGATACGATTCAGGAATTCCCCCGGGGATTGGAGACCGTGGTGGGAGAAAAGGGCGTGATTCTTTCCGGGGGCCAGAAACAGCGCATCGCCCTGGCCCGGGCCCTGCTTCGAGACAGCCCGGTCCTGATCCTGGATGATCCCATCAGTCAGGTGGATATGGAAACCGGCAGGGCCATTATTCAGACCATTCAATCGATATCCCGGGACCGCACCGTGATCATCGTCTCCCATCGCCTTTCCGCCCTTCGCTTCGCCGACCGGATCATCACCCTTCGAGACGGGCGGATTACCGAATCCGGCTCCCATGAGGAATTGATGAAGGCCGGCGGATACTATGCGGATACCTTTCGCCTTCAGGAGATCGAAGAGGAGCTGCATGTACGCTGAATACGGATATTCCGACGAAAAACCGCTGGGCAAGGCTTACGATATCGGGCTGTTCAAACGGCTCTATCCTTATGTTCGGCCCTACCGGAAACTGCTGATCTGGGCCGTTATCATCGTACTTCTCATTTCCGTATTGGAACTGGCCCTGCCCTATGTCACCAAAATAGCCATCGACCGGTTCATCGTACCTCAAACGGTGGCGGAGACCGCCGCCCGAACCGGCGAGAATGCAGCGGAAGCGGACAAGACCCGGTATCTGACGGTGGACCTCGGGGACCCAGAGATTCAGGAAATCGTTCAGGATCATTCGCTCCTGTTTTCAACAGACGGGGATACCGCCCGGATTCCCCTGGGCGAGCTGGGCCGCCTGAGCCGAGAGGAAATCAGCCTGCTTCGGGCCGAGGACCTGAAAGGCGTGGCTCGCATCGCCATGCTGTTCATCGTCCTCATTCTTTTTCAATTCATTTTGAACTTCCTCCAGGTCATGGTTCTGGAATACGCCGGTCAGGGCATCATGCACGACCTTCGCATCGCACTTTTTTCCCATCTTCAAAGCCTTTCCCTCTCTTTTTTCAACCGGAACCCCATCGCCCGCCTGGTGACCCGAACCACCAACGACATTCAGAACATGCATGAACTGTTCACCTCGGTGATCGTCTTCGTGTTCAAGGATTTCGCCCTGCTGGTGGGCATCACCGGGGTCATGCTGTCCATCGACTGGCGGCTGGCCTTGATCTGCTTCACCGTACTGCCTTTTGTTCTGTATGCCTCGCTCAATTTCTCCCGACGGGCCCGGGAGGTCTTTCGCATCCTGCGGATCAAAACCGCTGAAATCAACACCCGGTTTTCGGAAACCATTGCGGGCATGCGGGTGATTCAGCTGTTTCGTCTGGAAAAGCAAAATTTTAAACGGTTCCGAACACTGAATCACGAGTTCTATGACGCCGGAATGGAACAGGTGCGGATCTTCGCGTTGTTCATGCCGCTGATCGAGATCCTGAGTTCGGCGGCCCTGGCCCTGGTGATCTATTTCGGAGGGGCCGGGGTACTGTCGGAGCGGATCACCATCGGGGTGCTGGTCGCCTTCATCTCCTACATGCGGATGTTCTTCCGGCCCATTCGCGACATCGCGGAAAAATACAATGTGCTCCAGAACGCCATGTCGTCGGCCGAACGAATCTTCCTGCTCCTGGATACCGAAGACCGGCTCTCCGAACCGGCCCCCGAAAAGGCGCCGCCCGCTCCCGATCGAATCGAGTCCATCGAACTCGAAGAGGTGTGCCTCAGTTACCTCCCCCATGAACCGGTGCTCAGAGGGGTTTCCCTGCGGGTGGAAGCCGGTGAAACGATGGCCATTGTGGGCCCCACCGGATCGGGAAAGACCTCCCTGACCAACCTGATCGCCCGGTTTTATGATCCCACCGCCGGCATGGTGCGCATCAACGATCGGGATATTCGAGAGTGGCGGGCCGGGGATCTGCGGTCCAAAATGGCACTGGTTTCTCAGGACCCGTTTCTTTTCTCGGAAAGCATTCGCAGCAACATCGTGCTGGGGGACAGCCATCTGACGGATGCGGACCTGACCCGAATCCTGGAAGAATCCAACTCCCGCGCCATTGTAGACCGGTTGCCCGAAGGACTGGATACCCCGCTGTCGGAGGCCGGGGCGTCCCTGTCCAGCGGCGAACGGCAGCTGATTTCCATCGCCCGGGCTTTTGCCAGAAATCCCGAACTGATCATCCTGGATGAGGCCACCTCCTACATCGACTCCGAAACCGAGGTCAAAATCCAGCAGGCCCTGGCGAATCTGATGCGAAACCGGACCGCCATTCTGGTGGCCCATCGGCTTTCCACCGCCCGCCATGCCGACAACATCATCGTGCTCCACCAGGGGCGGATTATCGAATCGGGCGCCCATTTCCAACTGATGGAGCGAAAGGGATTTTATTACCGCCTGAACCGGGTTCAAAAAGCGCCGGAAGTATCGGAGGCGCTGGAAACCTTGTAATCTCGAATCAGCGGAAAACCAGGTGTTTTTCCCCTTTCGGCTTGACCACGCCGATCAGCCGCGCCGCCGACACCCCCTGCCGGTGCAGGTCCGCCAGCAGGTCTTCCGCCTGATCTTCGCGCACCGACGCCAACAGCCCCCCGCTGGTCTGGGGATCCACCACCAATTCCCTCTGCGGCGCGGAAAAGTCTCCTGCAAACCGGAGGTCTTTTTCCACCATCTGGTGATTGGCCCGGTTCATGCCGGTGCTCATGCCTCTTTCATACACCGCCAGGGCCTCATCCATCACCGGCACCGCCGCCAGTTCGATTTCCAGGGTTACTTCGGCACCCTTCGCCATTTCCAGTCCGTGGCCGGCCAGGCCGAACCCGGTGACATCGGTGGCGCCGTGTATCTCATAGCCGACCATCACCTCGGCGGCGATTTTGTTGAGGGTGGTGATCACCTTCAGGCAATTCTGAAGCGCTTCTGCAGAGACCCAGTTTTTGAGGTTGGCGTTAAAGAGCACCCCGCTACCGATCGGTTTGGTGAGGATCAGCCGATCCCCCGGCCGTGCACCGGAATTGCGCCAGATACGATCCGGGTGAACCATGCCGGTCACCGCCAGGCCGAATTTGGGCTCCTCGTCTTCGGTGGTGTGGCCCCCGATCAGGACCGCCCCGGCTTCGGTGATCTTGGTCATGGCGCCGACGATGATCCCCTGAAGAATATCCGGCCCCAGTTTTTTGGAAGGAAATCCCACCAGGCTGAGACAGGTCAGGGGGCGGGCCCCCATGGCATAAATATCGCTCAAGGCATTGGCGGCCGCCACCTGCCCGAACAGGTGGGGATCATCCACAGGCGGGGTGATGAAATCGGCTGTATTGACGATGGCCTGTGCATCGCTGATGCGGTACACCCCGGCATCGTCGCTGGTGTCGAATCCCACCAGAACGTTCGGGTTGTCCGTTTTGCCGAGGGCGGATAGAAGGCTCTCCAGTCCGACCGGACTGAGTTTGGCGGCTCACCCGCAGGTGCGGGCCAGGCTCGTCAGGGTCGGCTGTCGAAAGAACTGCGTCAATTTATTCAACATAATCTCCTTGAATTCGGTGTCATGTTCCCCGGATCAATCGGGCGTCCATTAAAAAAAACAGGTATCCAATCCTCTAATATTGGATTCGATCCGCTGAAAAGGCAAATTCAAATTTCAATTCACTCCAACAGAAAAAAGTAGAAAGCCGGGTCGGGTATTCTTTCGTCTCATCAGGGATTTCAGGGATTTTCGGGGTCGCGCATATTCTTACATACCACTTGCCAAATTCGGTTTCATCTGATAAAGGGAGGGCTAATTAAATTAAGGTTTTGACGAGGGAATCGATTTTCTAAATGCCTTTTGTCGGTTGAAAGGGGGTTTTTGAAACTGAAACAGGTTTCGCTTTAGCAAAGAATTCGTTCTGAACGGCGGATTCTATTGGGTATGTGTAAATCATCAACTAAAAAAAGGAGAGTGGATCAATGGCGTATGATGCTGTAAACATGGCAGACTGGCAGATTTCCGAAGAAGCCGAAAAAAACATGCCGACTCCGGATGAATGGCGCGAGAAACTCGGTCTTCAGGCCGATGAAATGCTTCCCATGGGTCGGTTGGCCAAGCTGGATTTTCTCAAGATCATTGATCGTCTGAAAGATCGCCCCGACGGAAAATACATCGAAGTGACCGCCATCACCCCGACGCCCCTGGGAGAAGGCAAAAGCACCACTTCCTGCGGCCTGATGGAAGGCCTCGGCAAACGCGGCGTCAATGTCGGCGGCGCCCTTCGCCAGCCCTCCGGCGGCCCCACCATGAACGTCAAAGGCACGGCGGCCGGCGGCGGAAACTCCCTGCTGATCCCCATGACCGAGTTCTCTCTGGGTCTCACCGGCGACATCAACGACATCATGAACGCCCACAACCTGGCCATGGTGGCGCTGACCGCCCGTATGCAGCATGAGCGAAACTACAACGACGAACAGCTGGCCCGGCTGACCAAGATGCGGCGGCTCGACATCGACCCCACCCGGGTGGAGATGGGCTGGATCATCGACTTCTGCGCCCAGGCCCTGCGGAACATCGTCATCGGTCTCGGCGGCCGTTTCGACGGCTACACCATGCAGTCCCGGTTCGGCATCGCCGTGGGTTCCGAGCTGATGGCCATTCTGGCCGTGGCCACCGACCTGGCCGACCTGAAGGAACGAATCAACAACATCACCGTGGCCTTCGACAAGAGCGGGAAACCGGTCACCTGCGGGGACCTGGAGGTCGGCAACGCCATGACCGCTTTCATGCGGAACACCATCAACCCCACCCTGATGTGCACCGCCGAATACAACCCCTGTATGGTTCACGCCGGGCCGTTCGCCAACATCGCCGTGGGCCAGTCTTCCATCATCGCCGACCGGGTCGGCCTGAAACTGTTCGACTACCATGTCACCGAGTCCGGCTTCGCAGCCGACATCGGGTTCGAAAAATTCTGGAACGTCAAATGCCGCTTCTCCGGCCTGAAACCCCATGTCTCCGTACTCACCTCCACCATCCGCGCCCTCAAGATGCACGGCGGCGGACCCAAGGTGGTGGCCGGTAAAGACCTGCCCGCCGAATACAAAGAGGAGAACCTGGAGCTGGTGGAAAAGGGCTGCGCGAACATGGTCCACATGATCGACGTCATCCGGAAATCGGGCATCAACCCGGTGGTCTGCATCAACCGGTTCTACACCGATACCGACGCCGAGTGCGACATCGTCCGAAAGGCCGCCGAAGCCGCCGGCGCCCGCTGCGCCGAGTCCAAACACTGGGAAAAGGGCGGCGACGGGGCCCTGGAATTCGCCGATGCGGTCATCGACGCCTGCAACGAAAAAGTCGATTTCGATTTCCTCTACCCGTTGGATATGAAACTGCGCGACCGGGTGGACAAAATCGCCAAAGAGGTCTACGGTGCAGACGGCGTCGACTGGCAGTCCGATGCGGAAACCAAAGCCAAAATGCTGGAAGAGGATCCCAAATATGCGGATTTCGCCACCATGATGGTCAAAACCCATCTGTCGCTGTCCCACGACCCGGTCCGAAAGGGTGTGCCCAAGGGCTGGCGGCTGCCGATCCGCGACGTGCTCATCTATTCCGGCGCCAAGTTCCTCTGCCCCTGCGCGGGAACGATCAGCCTGATGCCGGGAACCAGCTCCAACCCGGCCTTCCGCCGAATCGACGTGGACCCCGAGACCGGAAAGGTTTCCGGCCTGTTCTAGTTCGTTCATCATCAGATCGCATACCCCGTAGCACCAAGCCCGAAGGAGTTTTTCCTTCGGGCTTTTTTGTCTGATCCCGATTGAATTTGCTCCGGCCCCGATCCATCCTTATCATTGGTCTATACGCTCAGCAGCGGTTTCAGGATTGTGGCCGACGCTCCGGTCATGCCTCCGGAATCCTCGATAGTGAATCAGGTCGGTGTTCCGCCGGTCGAAAACAGAGGGGAAATCGATGCGAATCTTAGCTTGTGTCGGCCTTTTTATCACTACCTTCCTGCATGCCGGACCGGTTTTTGCGCTCTGGTGCGGAAACGCCCTGATCATGGAAGACCAGAGCGCATTTGAGGTTCGGGAAATACTGAAGAAAAATGAATGCGGGGAACTCCTGGCAGCCGAAGAAATCGGATCGGTTCGAGAGGTGATCCGACGGCATGATCCGTTTCTTTACCCCCGACTCGGTTTCTATGGACACCGTTATCACCCACACGGCTGGTATTACGGTCCGGAATGGCGGTCCGGATTCGGCCGGAGGGTATATCATTCGGAAAAATTCGAAAAATGGCGGGTCCGAATCCAGAATCGGCAAGGACTTCCCTACTGCTATGACCTGACCTTCAAGAACGATGTCCTCCGCGCCATCGGAATCGGCGATCCCTGCGGTTCCGCTTTTTCACCGGAATAGAGAGGCCTTGCCAGCAAACGAGACAATTGCTTATGAACAAATATATCAGCGGATCGATACTTATGGTTTTCATCTGCCTCCCCTGGTTTGGAGACACCGCCCTGGCCCTTCGGTGCAGGGGCAAAGTCATCGACGCCGGCATCCCCAAGCCCGAAGTCCTGGCCCACTGCGGCGAACCGACCTGGGTGGAGGAGCGGCAGGAAGAGCGGCTGATCCGAAATTGCCGTTCGCCTCGTTATGGAGATGATTTGAAGTGGAAGGACCGGGAGTATTATCGCCGAAGGCATCGGCCCGACGGCCCCCATGACGCCTGCGTGATCCATGTGACCATTGAAGAATGGTTTTACAATTTCGGATCGAGCCGATTCACCCAGACCCTCCTGTTTGAGGACAATCGCCTGATCGATATTATTGAAGGAGACTACGGCTACTGATTCGAATGTATCCCAGCGACTTGGAACTGAATCGTGAATCCCGTCAGAGAACAGGAGCGGAATGGCAATCTGGAGAGTGGAACCCGACCTGAATCGAATCAACAAAATGGCCGATAACACCTTGGTGGAAGTGCTGGGGATTCAATTTGTAGAAACCGGCCCGGATTATCTTAAAGCGGTCATGCCGGTGGACCCTCGAACCCGCCAGCCCTTCGGCATGCTTCACGGCGGCGCCTCGGTGGCTTTGGCCGAAACCATGGGCAGTGTCGGCGCCCTGCACTGCGTCAACCCGGAAACCCACTTGTGTGTGGGGCTGGAAATCAATGCCAATCACGTCCGTTCCGTAAGAAGCGGTATCGTGACCGGCCTGGCCGAAGCGCTTCACGTGGGCCGAACCACCCAACTCTGGGAAATCCGCATCACCGATCGGGCCGACCGGCTGGTCTGCATATCCCGGTTGACGATGGCGGTGCTGGTCCGGGAAAAGGACGGATAAAGGGAAGTTTACAGCGGTCGTCGAAGATGCATCAGGTAATTGACATGGGTGTTCCCGCCCAGGGAATAGCGTCGGGTGAAGGGGTTGTAATGAAGCCCGGCGACGTCCTGAACCGTTAGATTTGTGAGTTCGGCCCACTGGGCCAGTTCCCGGGGTTTGACGAATTTCCCATACCGGTGGGTGCCTTTTTCCAGCAGGCCCAGGATATACTCGGCCCCCAGAATGGCGAACACAAAAGACTTGGGATTTCGATTGATCGTCGCAAAAATAATGTCGCCGCCGGGTTTGACCAGCTCACCGCAGGCCGCCACCACCGAAGCGGGATCGGGAACATGCTCGAGCAGTTCCATACAGGTCGCCACATCGAAACCGCCGGGTACTTGAGCGGCCGTTTCCTCCACCGTGGCCTGCCGGTAGGTGATGTCGAGCCCGGCTTTCCGGCGGTGAAGCTCTGCCGCGGCCAAGGGTTCTTTTCCCATGTCGATGCCGGTCACCCGGGCGCCGGCGGCGGCCATGGCTTCGCTCAAGAGCCCGCCGCCGCACCCGACATCCAGCACCTCGGCGCCGTTTAAATCGGTGCGCGACCGGATATACTCAAG